>DUJK01000024.1:0-8753 GCA_013329925.1 Candidatus Poseidoniaceae archaeon | reverse complement strand
ACAACAGCAAAGGATCCAGAACCTCCAGAATCCAAAACCTTTACTCCAACTAATTTTGCTTGTGGAGCCATTCCAGGATTTTCATAGGTTGGAGCTCCAGTACCCGCGGTAGTTCCAGCACAATGAGAGCCATGTCCTTGGTCATCATAAGGGAACACTTCTGTACCGTTGGTAAGACTTGGATTATTTACTGGATCATAAAAAGCCACTACTTTAGGGTCGTTAGTTTCAGGGTCGTCATCTTGATCATCAAGACTAGAATGTAGGCCATCAATACCTGTATCGATAATCGCAACGGTAGTACCTGAGCCATCATAGCCAGTTTCTTGCCATGCTGAATCTACCCCATGAAGCGCAACTGCGTCTCCGTTTTGTATAGTCATTATACCATCAAGTTCGAGCATCACAACCCCGGGAAGTTCAGTTGCTTTGTCCAACAGTGCAACAGGTACTCTACCTGCGACTGCATCTATTGCTGGAAGGTAAAACTGATGTTCGTAGTCAACTTGTTGTTCAAGCATAATTACATCCTTTTCATCTGGAGTGTGGTCAAAATCAACAATTATTGGCAATGTACCTTCGCTCAAGAGAATCGGATTGTCTATGTGCCGTTCAATCATATCGCCAATGCCATTTTTATTTCTGTCAACAGTGGTCTCAACCCACCAACCTTCTTCTGTTGCCTCTGATGCCTCAGCATCTACAGGTATAACTGCCCCTAATGATGGAACCAACATTAAGAAAATCATTGCAATTGAAATTGTATTACCTAGTTTTGACAAAACAGCACCAACTAATCCCAAAAGTTGCTGATTAATCAATAATTGGTTTACAAGTTAATAATCACAAACACTCAATCTCGCCAAGTAGCATATTCTATAGAAATACCTTGGATTACGTTGTCAGGTGCGCTTGGATATGCCCCCCAGTAGGATTCTCTAAGGTCTTGATTAGCCGACATACATGCCTCAACATCTGCCGGCCTGTCTGGCAATTGTTCTGATTGGTTTAGATGGGCAATTATCGGTTGAATATTGGAGAGATTGACTAAGCCCCACCCAGTTTGCGTGCACGGTAGAACCGGTGAGATTGGCATAGTACCAGATGTTGGGTCCCAGCCGAAATCAGGATACCATGCTGAAAGGTTGATTGCCTCTCTAACTTGAGCGTTAGTGACCGTGAAATTCATTCCATTCACTAAATTACCACCGCGCTCTTGTGATGCGCCTGAACCATTATCGGAAAATTCGCCCCTCAAGTCTTGTAAAATATAAGAGATAATTCCTGCAGTTCTTGGGGTTGCAAATGACGTCCCAGATGTTTCATGATAGCCGTCAATGTCGTCATGGTTTGGCAGTACTTGTGTCCAATCAGCAGAGATATCGGGGTATGAACCGGACATTATTTCCTTTTGATCGTCCCCTTCCTCAGCATACCCTGCAATTCCAATAGACCATGGCGGTCCTGCTGTAGCATCTTGTATGGCAGGGGATGGTGAGTTATCAGCTGCACCCGTATGCAACTTGTTATGGTCTACTACCGCAACTTTAGTTGCGTCTTCAATACCTGGAACTGGAATGGAACCTATTGCGCCAAATGAGGTTGTTATCACATCGACTAATGGCTGGTTTGCTGCTGCGAGAACTGCCTCAGAACTAAACCCTTCAACGAAGAATATAATCGCGTCAGGATTGGCATCTAGTACGGCACCAGTAACCGCTGATCCGTGTCCGTCGGATGGATCGTCTAGAATCAATATGTCACTGTTACCGTCGGGTGACGTTCCGATGATTTTTGTTCCAGGGAAGTACACAATATCCATTGCAGTAAGGTTATCCCAACAATCTGCTTTGTCTGCGTCATAGCGTTCTTGCCATGTACCATCAAGGGTGATATTGCATACTTTGTTGACTCCTAGATCATCGAGTAACCACTGCGGATATGTTTCATTAGTTCTAAAATGGTCGTGATAAACGTTAATCCCAGTATCGATAGGTGCAATTACTGAAAAAGGTCGCCATTCATTGGAAGCGACAGACTGCGCAACTGTTGAATCATCTTTAGTGGATGGTGAATAAGCAAAAGCAATGAAAATGGCACTGATTATTAGTGTTGCAATAAGTAATGAAGTCATGAAATTTGTTGACGATGGCTCGTCGAACAACTCCGCTTCCAAAACCTCCGCCATGGGTAATTGTAAACGGCTTGTTAAATCAATATAACTAAACGATGAGCCGAATAAAATTCGGTTATATTGAAGCAAAGGCACATATTGGCTTAGTACATGGAAGATGGTTTTCGAGTTGATCATCTACCTTTTCCAATGCCTGACCGCAGACATACCTTAGACCAAGATTGGCGATTTTTGACTTTCATGCATTGGCGCGTAGATATTGAAAAATTAAGAGCACATGTTCCTGAAGGTTTAGAGATTGATACTTTTGAAGGCAATGCCTACATCGGCCTTGTTCCATTCATGATGAAACACGTTCGACCAAGTTGGTTTGTAAGCACGCCTGGGGTCTCGAACTTTCCTGAATTTAATATTCGAACCTATGTCAAGAAAGATGGCATAGCAGGAGTCTTTTTCCTCACCTTAGAAGCCAAAAGTTTGGTCACGTGTAATTTTGCCCCTAGAACTTATGGCTTGCCGTACCGTTACGCAAGAGGTTATGTCAAGAAAATTGGCAAGCAGTGGAATTGGGAAAGTTCAAGAAATAAAGGTCAGTTTAGGCTCGCTGGAACCACAGAAGTTATCGGTCAGGAAGTTCAAGCAGAGCCTGGGAGTTTGGAGGAATTCTTGTTTGAAAGATACTGTTTGTATACCAGCCACAAGGGAAGTTTAAGGAGAGGTTACACACATCATAACAAATGGAAATTTCAAGATGCCAAGGTTGGGTTGACTGAAAATACTCTTACTGAAAGTTTCAATTTAGGGATTGACGATCCACTAACACCAGAACTTGTTCATTATTCGAACGGAGTAAGAGTAAGGACTTATTCTATAGAATTAGCAGAGCGTATTGGAACTGATATTAATCGAGACTTTTTGCTATTAGACGGAGACTGTGGGCTCTGCCATAGACTTGCTACATTCCTCGATAATCGTATGAAGCCATCGGCCAATTTAGGATACCGGCCAAATAGTTCGAAAGATGCACAGAGGTTAATCCAGGCAATGCCAAAGAAATTAAGTGAATCTGATACTGTCTATCTCGTTAGAAATGGGCAACCTTATATGCGCTCAAGCGCTGCTATTCGCTGTTTATTGTACATGAAGTGGTATTACCGAATGTGGTATCCCATTTGTTGGTTAGTTCCATTGCCAATTCGTGATATTGCTTACCGAATCGTTGCTAAGTATCGCCATAAGGTGTTCAAAAAACCCAAAGTATGTACCTTTAGAGTGGACTGACATTAGAACGAAACTTCGAACACCATCAGGAAAATACCGACAATTAGAGCTGGTATTGTTGTATGAATTGTCGCCCAAAGGCTCGCAGCTCGGTGTCTTACCAGTAGTGGGAACAGCGCATCCCCATCTTGGCTAATTGCGTTGGCGGTGAGTGCGGGAAACGATAATAGATCCTTGGTATATGCAGTAATTGCAATGATTTGTGGGCCGCATCCGGGGATTAGTCCAATGAATGCAGCAAGAACAACGGCAATTAACCCATCACCATATCGGGCTAAATCAGCTTCTGTCATTCCTGAAAACAACATTGAAAACTCGAACACAAGATATGCTGCCATAACCCAAAAAGTGACAAAAGCGGTCTCGCTTGCTGAGTGAATCATTGTTTCACGCATCGAATAGAGTTTGTCACCAATCGATGCTTCAGTATCATCTCGAATCCAATTCTTTTGCGAGAAGTATAATATGACCGATAGTGAAGTTCCAAGCAAACCAATCCACGTAATGAAACCGTGAAGAGTCAACGGGTTGTAACTAATTTCTAGATTGAAGTCTGCATCTTGAGCACTCCATACTAGTAGTAACACAGCAAATATCAAGCCAATTGCCGTGACCATCCACCAAACAGTATAGCCTTGATGGAGAAGGAAATATCTCCAACCACCTGCTTCTTCTCTACCAAGGTCATCGATGATTTCATGAGATTCTACATCGTCAGACTCAAGAAAATTTTCTGGAGGATTGTCGTCTTTGAAAGTTGGACCGAATTTACCCAGCGGATTGCGCGGTGTGATTTTCAAGCCGTCTACAAGGTAACCCCAAGCAACACCGACAACTAACGATATTAAGTGAACTGCAATAACTGGAGCAATGAATGAAGAATCTGTTACCGCAGCGCCAATTAAAACGAATGCAGCATCTCCCAAGGTCGCAATAAGGGTAGCTATTACCGTCCCATAAGTGACATATCCACGAGCATACATTGGCATCATGACGATGGCTCCACCACAGCCTGGAGTTATTCCCATAAGTGCTCCAATTACCGGCTGCCAGCGTTTATTCGCCCGAATTGCATCAACAAACTTTCCAGCAGTAATGTACTGCAGCCAACTGAATAACAGAACCATTGCGGCAACAAAAACTGTTACTGCAAGAAACGCATCGCGCATGCTGATGACGACCACTTCTAGGACTTCCGAGGAGGTCACCATTGTGTCCGCTCAAAGCAGAGATGTATAAATCACTTCACATTGTTAAACAGCATACAAAAAGGGTAAACTTAATTGATAAATAATTCATCTATATCTTTACCATTAAACACTTACAAATAACTATGCTCAAATCCGCCCAATTGAAATGTGTATCGCAACACGGAGGAACATGGACGCCAAAGACCAGCGAATGGTATGGATCGATTTGGAAATGACTGGACTAGACGAAAAAAAGGAATCAATCATTGAAATTGCTACGGTAATTACTGATAGTGAATTGAATATCTTAGCCCAAGGACCAAACCTTGCTGTTAGCGTGTCTGAAGAATTAATTGCCGGAATGGATGAATGGAATACCACTCACCACCACCGCAGTGGACTGGTTGATAGAATAAGAAATAATGGCGTAACGATAGCTGAGGCAGAACAGCAGACTCTTGATTTCTTAAAACAATGGGTTAGTCCAAAAACCGCCCCGTTGTGTGGCAATAGCATATGGAATGATCGAAAATTTCTCGACAAGGAAATGCCCCTTGTTGCTGATTACTTGCACTACCGAATGATTGATGTATCAACTGTCAAAGAACTTGCTAGAAGATGGTACCCGAAGGTAGAAAAATACCAGAAGAAACTATCCCATTTAGCCTTAGATGACATATTAGAATCGATAGAAGAGTTAGCATATTTTAGAACTGAAATCTTCAATTCTCAAGAAGACTGACGCCAATTCTTGTCTTCGGGCGAGACACCCTTGCTGAGGGATAGTATCTGTGCAGTAACCGCAATGGCAATTTCTTCAGGTGATTCTGCACCGATGTTAATACCGATTGGACAAACTACTGAATCTAACAATTCTTGCTTAATTTTCTGTGCCAATGCTGATTTGCAGAAAGAATTCCATTTGCTGCGACTACCAATAACCCCTATACGAGGGAATGTTTTTCCGTCTGGCAGGCAATTATGTTGTTGGCAAATCGCCAGCAGACCAAGCAATCGATCTTGATCCTCTGACCAATCATGACCCAGTAACAAAATATCGGAAAACCGAGTTATTGAATCAAATGATTCCTTTGACAAAAATTCTGCTACGCTGGATGGAATTAATTCGGTGGCTTGAGGGAATGAATCTTTGTCACAGTATTCTATTCTTGAGTCAGTCACTGAATGATGCCAATTTAGTGAATTGATGGTTTTCGACAAGGCATTGGCACAATGACCGCCACCCATCATTAGTACGTGAGGGGATGGCATGATTACTTCTATTGACAAGGTAACTCGGCCCCCACATAGTGAATCTAAAGGTTGTACTTCATAGCCCTTCGCACCCTTATTTAGACCATATGTGTGCATTTCACCATATGGCTCCCAATACTCACCAAGCAATTCTTTGCAACGGAGTAGTACTTTCATTTCCAATCCAGCACCACCCACAGTTCCGTGAAAGCCTTCCTTGCCTTCAGCAACCGCTAGTTTAGCGCCAACCTTACCCGGAACGCTACCTGAAGTTTGGATAACACTGGCAATTACCACACGACGTCTTTCCGCCAGCCGACCTAAAGCCCAAGCCAACGTGTCATTCGACATGTGCTGGGCTACTGGTCTTTACAAATACCATTTACGCCTCAAAGTTCAACAAAAAAATCAGCATTTTCTGTTAATCTTACTTTATCCTCAGGCCTGTCTATATTCAAAGATAATTGAGTATTATCGACTGCAACTGATTCAAACTTGACAATATCCTTTAACGGCGCATCATCATTTGCTGCCATTATATCAAGTAAGTCACTCTTTACTAACAAAACTGGGTGACCATTTACGGAATTATCAGTTAAGCAACATGACACCTCAGATTCGATTAATTTACCAATATGTGATGCTTTCCATCCTGGCCTATCAACCGGGCACATTATTGCCTTATTGGGTAATCTACCTAATTCAGCTAACACTGAGGTTAACCCAACTTTTAGGCTCCCTGTCCGTCCCTTTTCCGGTGATTTATTGACCACTACCGTAGCCCCATTAGATGACATCAGTGCGTCAAATTGTAATTCTTGATTGACTACAATAATCACTGGACTACAACCTGCATGTTGTAATTTGAGTATTGCATGTTCAAGAAGAGTTTTACCTGCTACTTCAACAAGTGCTTTGTGTTCTCCAAGACGTTTGCTGTAACCTGCACTCAATATGATTGCAGGAGTTGCTTTGACCATGATTTAGACACCATTGAAATCAGAAATCTTTAGTGATCTCTCGGCCAATAATCATTTTTTGAACTTGAGATGAACCTTCATAGATTTGCATTACTTTTGCCGCCCGCATTAATCTTGCAACTGGATACTCTTCAGAGTAACCATAGCCACCAAACACTTGAACTGCATCAGTAGATACTTCCATGGCCGTGTCTGCAGCAAAGCGCTTTGCATGGGCTGCTGATTCAGTATTTCTTATGCCGCTATCAGATTCAAATGCCGATTTCCAAGTAAGCATACGTGACGCTTCGATTTTAGTTTTCATATCTGCGAGCATGAATTGTATTGCTTGATGCTTGTGCAGTGGTTTGCCAAATGTCATTCGCTCATTTGAATATTGTAAGGCATGCTCGTAGGATGCTCTTGCAAGGCCTGTTGCGTGAGCTGCGATATTTGGTCTACTGACATCAAAAGCCTTCATTGCATTCATCCATCCGCCAGATTCGCTACCACCAACTAATTGATTCTTATCAACACGAACATTATCAAAGACAATTGACCTAGTATCAGAACACCGCTGACCCATGTTGGATTCTTTTTTGCCCAGTGAAAAACCCTCAGCATCTTTCTCGACAATAAATCCAGACATGCCTCGATATCCTGCATCAATATCGGTTTTTGCTAGTACAAAGAAAAAATCAGAGTATCCTGCACCGGTAATCCACATTTTTTCGCCATTGATGACATATTCATCACCGTCAAGTGTGGCTGTAGTTTTACAAGCAGCAACATCAGAACCTGCTCCAGGCTCAGTAACTGCATATGATGCCAGATGGCCTTCCTCAGCAACTCTTCTGAGCCATATTTCCTTTTGCTCTTCGGTAGCCCCGGTAATCAGTGGTGCACAAGCAAGTGCTGTTGCATAGGCTGCTGTTGCAAACCCAGGGTCACCCCAGGCTAATTCTTCGTTAACTAGAACCTCTTCCATACAACCTAAACCTAAGCCGCCATACTTTTCCGGGATATGTAAATTCAAAATACCCATCTCATGGGCTGCCGTGATGGCATCTTTGGGGTACTGGGATTCTGCGTCCCAGTGTTCTGCCTTTGGCCTAATTTCATCAATAGCAAAATCATGGGCTAATTCTTTCAAACCTTCTTGCATTTCATCAAGTTGGAAGTTGACCATGATACTCCGAGGAGGCCGAGGGTTAAGATTTCATGGTTTAGAAACCGACTCTTCTGAAATATTCACAAACCGCTAAGAATATGAAATACACCACAATTAAGGTAATTCCTTCCCATTTCTTAAATTCATAAGAAGTTCTCATCAACAATAAGGCGATTGCGGTACTGATTATGCTTGCTGGTAGTATTACTAACATGATCATGTCTGAGCCAGCATCGGTTAAATAAAGTGGATGGACCAATGATGCGACTCCGATTGACAACAATGGATCTGTTATATTTGATCCAATCAGAGTCCCAATGGCAACGCCTTGACTTCTTTTAGCAGCCATGAAGGCAATGGTGAGTTCAGGTAGGGAAGTCCCTAAGCCTGATACAACTGTACCTATTATTGAATGAGGTATGTTCATTTCATAAGCCAAATCGCTAGCGTTTTCTACTAAATGGTGAGCCGCAAATACCGCCAGAGCAAGACCAATAATCACCATAACACAGTATGCCGCACCAGACCACGACAAACTTGACATGTCAATATTTTCGCCATCATTATCGGCTTCGTTATCCATTATTTCCTTGCGATTATATAGTAGCCACGCTATATATCCGATGTAAAGTGTTGATAATATGAATCCTTCAAGCCTAGTTATTCCCTCATCAGTGAGTAAGAATAATGCCATCAACAACAACGACAACATCATTATCAAGCCGTCTCTCTTAAGCCAGGAAGGTCTTATCTTCAAGCCCTTA
>DUJK01000126.1:6229-6351 GCA_013329925.1 Candidatus Poseidoniaceae archaeon | reverse complement strand
TAAGAATCGTCTTTCGGACATCTTGACTGCTAATTATATCACCGCGTAGTAGTCTAAGAAATATTTCGCTTGCTTCCATGAAAATTTGACCGCGCAGTACTTTCCAAGCCGCCTTTTCCCAT
>DUJK01000126.1:446-5905 GCA_013329925.1 Candidatus Poseidoniaceae archaeon | reverse complement strand
GATTGCGCGGGGTGATGCCATATGGTCTAGCCATAAATTCAAATCTACCAGCACTAAAGCCGACATGCAATTTACGTTTCTCATCAAGCATTGATAAAAATTGCACAGTATTCGCTATGCGTTCAGCTTGGGCAATTGGCCCTCCACTGGCTAGAATACTAACTACTGCTGAGCCAATGTCAATATTTTCGGTTTGCCGGAAACTCTCCATGGCTAATTGTGGGAAATCTGTACATAATCCCACTTCTCCTTGCCAATGCGGAACTACAGGGCTTGAGTTCATCTTTTGAGTTTCAGTTGATAGATGGGCCTGAGCAATCCAACCAACTTCGAATCCTAAACTGTCAGCATGCTTTAGCTGTTGGAAATAATTAGCAAACATGGTTTTCTCAGACGGAGTCTTACCGTCAACGCCAGGAGTTTGGCTGATTGAGAAGAAAATGTCATGCTTCATGACTTGCCACCGGTCATCCCAAACGCTCTTAGGACATAATCGATGTGGAGGTGAGTTAATCTGAGTTGGGATTCTCTAAATTTGTAAGAGCTTCCAATCTCTCACGGATTTGTACCGGTGGTTGGAGTCCAAAAGCAATGAATGAATGCAAACAATCAGACAAGTGAATCATAGCGCCCTGATAGTCACTTTGAATCTCACATATGTCTGCTAAGCCCCACCTAGCAACAAATTGTCCCGACACATCTTCTAGGTCATTGGATAGTTCTAATGATTGTGTATAGAGGTCAATTGCCGCATCAAATGTTCCCAATGACGCTTGAGTGTGTGCCAAGTCGGATAGTGCTTCCATCAATCCTTCTTGATCGTTAGAATTAGTGAGTAATTCAAGTTTCCTGGCGCCATGAACTAGTGCGGAATCAAGGTTATCTTGCCGCTTATCACAGGTCTCTAAAACCGCTAAACTGTAAACAAGCCCCGAGTCGTCTGATATCTTTTCTCGAATTCGCATTGAGCGTGTAATAAATACTTTACACTCATCATAATTTTCGTGACTCAAGCATATCAATCCTATGTGGTGTAAAACTGCAGCAGCCAGCGCTTCACCGTTCTCTATTTTCTCAGACTTTGCTGCCAGTTCAACGAATTTTTCTTGTTGAGAATCAACAATTTTTAGTTGTTCAAATTCGACCCATCCAGATTCTAATTCATCTTCTGATACTTTCTTTGCGTGTTCTAGTAGGCGTTCAACTAGAGAAAAATCTTCTAGTTCTTGGGCTAATGGAATCAAACGTAGGGCTAGAGGAGTATTGACATTTTCAATTGCTCCTCCATCAGTAAGCATTGAGACAATTTTCTTTGCTTGTTGAGCACTAACCTCGCCGTTCATGACTGCGCCAAGTCCCTAGCATGAATAACCTATTCCAACAGATTTAGCAATAATCTTGATAACAAATATGACCAACCATGAGAGAGATGGGTTCTCTTGATGGCTATCTTCAGGCGCTAAGCCTAGTGGCAATACTCATTCTCGCACCGATGACCATTCATTTGATGATACATAAGGATGAAAATACTGTTTTTGTCTATATTGAACCAGAAGAAGAAGAGTCAGAAGAAGGTACTGAAGGCCGAGAAATCCCTGAATTAAACCGTTCTGAAGTAGCACGAATTGCTACTTTCAACATCCAAGTTTTTGGTAAAACAAAAATGGATAAACCTGAGGTAGTGAGTCAATTAGTTGATATTGTACTGCAATATGATATGGTTGCTGTACAGGAGGTCAAAGATATTGACCAAACTGTGCCTTATGAATTCCTTGATGAAATAAATAACCAATCTGGAGATACTTGGAATATGTCACTGAGTCCAAGGAGTGGGGTTAATGCTTCTTCTTCTGCTCAAGAACAATATGTTTACTATTACAACACCTCAGTGTTTAGAGAATTAGGTAATGGGTCCCTGTACAATGATTCTAGTGAAGATTTGTTTCAACGTGAACCTTATTTAGCAACGTTTGAATTACTGAATGAAAGCGGTAATAGTTCTGGGTTTGATTTTACCATCTTTTCTATTCATACCAAACCTGCTTTGGCAATGGAGGAAATCAATGCCCTACACACAGTGGTAGAGAGTTATCGTGAGAATAATACCGAGGAAACAGATTTGATAATACTGGGTGATTTTAACGCTGATTGTAGTTATGCTAATTCACAAGAACTGTGGGATTCACCAATGCGATTGCCGCAATATAATTGGTTGGTAAATGACCTTGCAGATACCACGGTTTCATCGACTGATTGCGCTTATGACCGTATTGTTACTTTGAATGAATTAAATGGGCGATTAGTCGGTTCTTGGGGCATAGATACCTCATTTAACTCGACCGATGTATCTGATCATTATCCAGTTTGGTTTGATTTGTATCGCTAATTAAATTCCTCTTAGACGGCCACCATCAACTGCCAGAGAAATACCGCGAATTGCTCCAGATGCAGGCATAGCGAGGAAAGTAATTGCTGATGCGGTTTCAAGCGGATCGACTAATCTTTCAATTGGGACTTGTGACATCCATCCATCATGAATTTCTTGGTGCGATTTACCAGTTTTTCGGTTGATGGTTCTAGCTAGGTTATCCAGTCTTTCAGTCGCGGTAAATCCCGGTAACACATTGTTGATGGTAATACAAGGTGCTAACTCCCTTGAGAGTGATTTTGCCCAACTAGCCATGGCACCTCGTAGCGTATTAGATAATCCAATATTTGGAATCGGTTCTTTCACTGAGGTTGAAATAATTTGTATAATGCGGCCATAACCTTCCTGTTCCATTACTGGTACCAATTGTTTGGTAATCTTGTGAGAGGCGTGTAAGTGTCTAGTAAATGGCGCATGGAAATCCTCTACTGAGTTGTCTAATAATGGTCCGCCAGGTGGGCCGCCAGAATTATTGATTAGGATATGAACAGGTCCTAAATTTTCAAGTATTTCCATAATAACATGATCTAATTTTTCCAAGTCTTCCATATCTACGACTCTAGATTCATGGCGCCCATCACCCAGACCGACCAATTCACTGGTTAACTGATTAAGAGAATCTTGGTTCCTTGCGCAAATTGTAACATCAGCACCAGCGCAGGCCATCATTTTAGCAGTTGCTGCACCAATCCCCTTGCTTGCGCCAAAAATTAATGCGTGCTTGCCATTTAGTGAACTGCGCGAATAGGGGTAATCCTTGCCAAGTAGGTCCATAGTCAAGCCAATAGGTCATATGACATATTATTATGCCATCATAACCAATCTAAGATTGCATTGAGGATTACTAGCCAATCATCACTTGCGACGTCTATTATCGAGTAGTGGTCGCCTGGTAGCCATACTTTTTGCACATCACTACCTTTTGCCTTCATGACTCTAGCATATGTCTCAGATTGTTCAATAGGTACCTCATCGTCTTCCTCGCCGTGAATAAGTAGTACCGGGGCAACAGGAGGATTATCAACTGGATTAAGATTTGACCACAAGGATTCATCCTCTTCTGGTGCGCATCCTATCCACCTGCGGACAGCGTCACCATCATCTGATAATTTTGCCCGGTCAGCACCCACCAAATCTGTGATTGGTGCTTGGGCTATTGCTAGCCATGGCTTTCTTTCTGCCTTTGCGGCAAGGATTAGCGCTAGTTGACCTCCTGCTGAATGCCCCATGACCATTGAACGCATTATGTCAATACCGGGTAATAATGCCAGTTGGCCCCAGGCCCTTAATACATCAGACAATGTATCCATCCAAACTCCAGATTCTTGTTCATCCCATCGCTTAAATTCGATATTCCAAGCAGCTAATCCAGCCTCAGCCAAATCCTCTGCGATTGGCTTCATCAACTCAGATGTGTACTGTGATTTCCAAAAACCACCGTGAATCAACATCACGCACGGTAATCCATGTTCATTGGCAAAGGGAGAATCAACGTCTGGCATGTGGAGGTCGGCGAACTGCCATTCCTCTGCACCCCACTGCATTCTATCAACTGCCATGTAATGTACATTGCATCACTACCTATGATAATTGCTATGCTAAACTTATAGATGTTGATAGTCTGCAAGCGTATATGAGCAATGTATTAGATATCCCATTTGATGATATGGATGGAAACTCACAGACCTTACGTAAACTGGGCGGGTCGTCTACTGACACTTGGTTGGTGGTTAATGTCGCTAGTGCCTGTGGTATGACAAAACAATATGCCGATTTGCAACAAGCATCAACGGAACACGGACTGTTAGTAGTAGGATTTCCTTGTAACCAATTTGGTGGGCAGGAGCCAGGATCTCACGAGGAAATTTGTCGTTTTACTAGCGAGACATATGGCGTTGATTTCCCGCTTATGAGTAAGATTAATGTCAAAGGCGAAAACCAATCGCCACTCTATGAAGCGCTAACCAAAATTACTGGGGTTGATGGTCATCAAGGTTCAGTGCGTTGGAATTTTGAAAAATTTTTGATAAATAATGAAGGTGTCGCGACCAGATTTCCTTCACAAACTCCAATAAACACCATAATTTAAGCAAAAACAACGGTTTATACCATATACGTAGTTTTTAGGGATTATGGTAGATTGGAATTTGGATACCGAGTCGAGGGTCAAAGTTACTCACGAAGCAAGACAGCAAAAAGTCAGCAGAAAATCTAGGGTCAATAACTCAAGACCATCTCGTAAGTCAAGGCCATTGGTGCAATATTCAAACCAACACCTCCTGCACTCTGGGGCAAAAAGAAAGTCGACAACTAAGGTGACCATTCGCAAAGCCAAGAGAGATGCCAGCGGTAATGTAATGATTTCAGCTTAAATCAACCATTGATTACTTCCGTTGAAAATTTTCCACGGGTGGGAACCAATATAAACCAAGAAGATGAATGGTGGAAATATGAACATAAGGACGGCCACGACTCTAGTAATTTTGGGCATCTTATTAGCCGGCGGGATTCCAATATCGCAAGGCAACTCTTCAGGTAAGCACAACTCCGGTTCCAGTGGCTGTAATTGTCATGGCGGCGCAACTGGTGCAATCTCGGCTACGCACAATTTCCCCGCAGAATATGATCCAGCAACTACAAGTTATTCGATTACAGTTGGATTTAGTGGCGGCAATGGTGGCTCTGGCGGTGGATTTTCCTTGCAAGTAAGCGCAGGCACACTCTCAAACCCTGGCTCCAATACGCAGATTAGTGGTTCTAGCGCAACTCACTCAGGTAGCGCAGGGACCTCTTGGACATTCCAATGGGCGCCACCAACCTCAGGAAGTGGTGACGTTACGGTTAATTTTGCCGTGATGAATGCAAATCGAGCAAGTGGTAACAATGGTGATGCATGGTCAACAACTAGTTTTACCATTCCGGAATTAGCCGATGTCGACACTGATGGTGATGGATTTAATGATGGGGATGATGCTTTCCCCAATGATCCAAACGAATGGAGCGACTCTGATGGTGATGGAGTCGGTGATAA
>DUJK01000126.1:0-131 GCA_013329925.1 Candidatus Poseidoniaceae archaeon | reverse complement strand
GGTGATGGAGTCGGTGATAATGCCGACCAATTCCCTAATGACTCAACTGAAACCACTGATACAGATGGTGACGGAGTAGGTGACAATGGCGACGCATTTCCAAATGACTCAACTGAAACTGCAGATACCGA
>DUJK01000013.1 GCA_013329925.1 Candidatus Poseidoniaceae archaeon | reverse complement strand
GGTGAAAGAGAGCCAACCAAATTATCATCAAAATTATTTGACCAAGATTGTTGAGTATCTGCTGCACCAGATAATGAAACGGTAAACGGAGGAGAAACTATCATCCCATCCGAGTGGGCTATTTCAAGCCACATAGTGACTTCTGTTGTACCGCTATCTCCAATTCTAGCAATTGTGCCATTAACATACCAAGGGCCGTTGACTGAACCGGAATTTGGTGTCACTTCTAAGTCACCGACATGATGGAGGTCCATACGCGGCTTGACCACCATAGCCACCTCTACGGTTTTGCTCTGTTCGGATGCTTCTGCTACTACGTCATTATAATCTGGAGTGAGATATATTGTGTAAGAGCCGGTTGCAGGGGCGGTAAAAGAAGTATTGACCCAAGTTTCCTCGCCAGGATTTAGACTAATTGTACTGATCATTTGGTCAGTCATTGAGCCGGGTAGATCTATCTGTAAGTCACTGGTTAAGGCAGGCTCTGTGCCGGTATTTTTTACTAATGATGAAATTTCTATCGTGTCGCCAGCATAGATATCTGTTGAAGGGGTAAGTACGGTTTGTATTATTCGTAAATTAGGTAATCCAGCGACCTCAAATTCGACGAAGAAAGAGACCTCGTTACCACTGTTAAACGGATATTCGAAAGTAATCCAGATTTTATCATCACTTTCTAGCAAGCCATCCCAAGTAGCACTAACCGTCTCTGAGGAGTCACCTGAAATGTCTATTACATCCTGAACAAATTTATTGTTATTGCTAAGTTGATTCTTGTAAAATGCATAACCGACGTTATTCGCTTCACTTTGTTGGGTGTTGGTTAATGTTAGAAAAAATGTCACTGAATCGCCAACTGCAAGTCCAGTTGAAGGAATCAGCGCGACTTGTGCCTCTGATGCCTCAATGCCACCGCTATTGTAAGCACTTGCACTTAGAGGAAGAGCGACCATTGTAAGCAATATTGCTCCAAGAAAGACTGCTGCCCTACCTGCCATCGTTTAGATGGACACAGGATGTAGCACTTGAACCCATCTCTAAACTTGCCGAGATATCAACAAAATAAGCGCTCTCAATGTGCAGCCAACTATAACCTCGGCCAAACATTGGATTAGGGATAAATTGAGGGTAGCATTCAAGGCTTATCGCCGATGTGTAACCAACATGCGAGCAACTGGCATGGCGGCTTTTTTGTGCCTCTTGCTAATATGCACAACAATTCCATCACAACATAGTACCGATAATCAACTGCCAGAAGAGGTAATTATTGCTCAATCCAATTCCGACGTAACTATCAGTTATACTAACGGGCCCAGCAACGGTCAAAGTTTGACTGGAGTTTACACGCTATCATTCAGTTTTAGTGGCAGTGGTACTATCACATCACTAACTATCGAGATCTCAGATGGGACTGCTTGGACCAATGTCGCTGTTTTGACTAGCTCCCCGTGGGTCACTTACCTAGACACTACAACTTTCACCAACGGTTCTTACACCCTCAAAGCAACCGCGTATGATGATACTGTTGCTGAAAATGTAGTCGAGGTTTCACCAAGTTTTACCATTGATAATCAAGTACCCGTAATCACTCAATTTACTGTTGCTAATATTGAATACGGCACCGGAACCTCAGCATTAGACAGGGCTTGGTTTTCCATTGATTCAACTGCTAGCTTAGATTTTTCTTGGAACGCTGCTGATGATGATTTGCTTAGAGCCACTTTAACCAATGTACCTGGACCTGGAGCTCCAGCAAGTGACGGGCCGTCCAACATTGCCTATGGTTGGGATTGGTCTTCTGGTAATTTTGATGAAGGTACTTGGAACCCTCGTCTGACCGTTTATGACAATTCAGGACTAAGCGTGACGGAGACGATGTTTATCGGAATTGATCGAACGGGGCCAACAATCGGAACAATCACTAGTGGTTCATCATCTGGTTGGCTATCTAGTTCAAGTGTAACTTTATCTGGACTGATCAATGCAGTAGATGATGGGCAAGGCAGTGGGCTTGCTTACACTGAAATTAGTTTAGACGGAGTATCATGGACGCAAAATACCTTAGATTCATACACACTTAATCTAAATGACGGCAGTCATACAATATCAGTTAGAGCTACCGATAACGTTGGCAATATTGGGTCAACTACCCAAATTTCAATTCAAGTTGATACTGAAGACCCTATTGCCACCGGTTGGTTAGTAGATGAATTGACTACAGCACTAATCGGCCCAGCAGATGTTGAATTTCAAGCCATAGACTTAAGCTCTGGAATTGACAACACTAATTCATACATCGAGTATGGATTTGATGCCAATGGCTATGGTCAAACTCCAGACCTATCAGGGTCTTGGCAGGCCTCTATGGGTAGCGGATTAGACAGTGTGGTAGCACAATCAAGTTGGGCTACGAAATCTCGACAATACTTGATGCTAAGAGCTACTGTAACAGATAATGCTGGAAATTCATTCCAAACAAATCCGGTGTTTTATCAGATTTTGCCGAGCCTAGACTTTGAATGGAATTTGACCGAAACCAATGTTGATAGATTAATTGTCAAACCGGGAGATTCCACTGGTAATATTACAGTAACTGGTCTATTAGAGGTGAATGAAAATTACGGCGGAGCGATTACTTTGCGACTTGAATCTGCACCTGCCGACCGCGATGCCCAAGTTGCTTGGACTGTTATCGAATCTCGAACTCTTGATGCTGGTTTAATGACTGATAAGGAAGAGTTACTAATTTGGAATTATACTGTTCCAAGTGAAGGACAATTCGATTTGAGATTAATCATTGACCCAAATAATGTAATTGATGAATA
>DUJK01000201.1:7379-10189 GCA_013329925.1 Candidatus Poseidoniaceae archaeon | reverse complement strand
AAAAACAATTGTCAAAGCATTACCCGCAATGTACTCAAAAGATGATGATTTCATTTCTGGGACTGATAGCTCTGCCGGGGTCAAGCGTTTGATAGGTAAGAAAGGTGGTCGTAATGATGGAGATTGGGCGCACAAACTAGGATTAGGTGCTGGGTCGTGGAGCAGTACTACTCAAAATAAAAGTTCAATTGAAAATTCGAATTTTGAATTGGAAATTACTGATTTAGAGGAGGCCAATAATACTCTTAATCCCGAACAATTATCAAATCTCCTTGTTGAATTAAAAGCCGAGATGGAAAATGCGGCAAAACAACTTGATTTTGAGAGAGCCGCTAGGTTGAGAGATCGAATTTTCCACCTAGAACAATTACTTTGAATAATGAACAGATTCATGTTCAAGCAAGAATTGGGATGACCATGGCGATTGCTCCGGATGACTTTGACACCCCAGTGTCAGACTATGATTTCTCGGCGATTAACAGCCCAAAATCACTGATTGACCAAATGTCATCTGCTGGAGGATTTACCGCCACAAAGTTGGCCATGGCAAGAGACATACTCAAAGATATGAAAACCGAGTTAGACGGTGTATCTGGTGATGCAGCAAAAGTGACCAATTGGCTATCATTTCCTGCTTGTTTGTGCGCAACTGGAACAAGAAGCTTCTTTGTCGAAGCAATCAAACACCAAATGTTCAATGTTGTTTCAACCACTTGCGGGACACTTGACCACGATATTGCAAGATCCTACCAAAATTACTACCATGGCTCATTTGAATTAGATGATATTGAACTGGGCGAGCATTCATTGATGCGGCTTGGTAACGTAATAGTGCCTAATTCATCATATGGAGAAATAATAGAAGAGGTTGTAATGCCTGCTCTAGAGGATATATACCAATCTCGCCTAGAAGAAACTGGACTTACTGGCGCAGATGCGTGGATTGGCTTTGGGTCAATTCATTTGGTTTGGGAACTTGGCAAGCGAATAGGTAAAGAAGACTCACTTATTTACTGGGCTTGGAAGAACAAAATCCCAGTATGCATTCCCGGAATAACTGATGGCTCAATTGGCGCCCAGTTATTCATGTTTAGACAAAAACACCGTGACTTCCACATTGACACTCTTGCTGATGAACAAGTAATGAGCGATTTGACATGGGATGTAGAAGTCTCCAACGCATTGATGGTTGGTGGTGGCATCTCTAAACACCACGTGATTTGGTGGAATCAATATCGTGGTGGTCTAGATTCAGCAGTATACATTACTACAGCCCCTGAGCATGATGGAAGTTTATCTGGAGCAAGATTAAGGGAAGCAATATCTTGGGGTAAAATGCGACCTGAAGCACCAAACGTGTGTGTTGAAGGTGATGCTAGCGTTCTTTTGCCACTAATTGGTGCTGATATATTTAGGAGTGAATAAAATGAGAAAAACTAATGCAATACTGGTAATTTTAATGATGAGTCTATTATCGCTGTCAGGGTGTTTTGGAGAGGAAGAAGTCACTATTGTCGAAGAGACTTCAGAATTTTTCGACTTTGAAGACATGCTTGATGGTAGGACTTGGTACCATTATCCCGGGGGCATGAATGCCATGAATAACACTACAGCCCTTGGTGGCGAAAATATCCCATTTTATTCATCATCATCATACTATGGTATTGGAATGTCAACATTTGAACCGACCATGGGGATTACTTCAACTGGTAATCTTTACATCACCAGCTGGGGTAACGGGAACTCAGGGTCAACTGCAATTGTGCAATGTAGTAATATGGTTGAGATGACTTCGATAGCCGATTACAACTGCCAAGACGTTTACGGAGCATTCCCTCCTGTTGCCAATTCAAACGATCCCTACGTATATGTGGACCCATGGACAGACCGGATTATGAAATTCGATATGCATGCACTTGGAGGTATGACTGTTGAATGGTCTGACGATGAAGGCGCATCATGGACTGGTCCATCAATTGCTACCGGTTATTCGGTACAAGATCATCAAACAATTGCCTCATCTCCTTATGGAGGCATTTTACATGAAACTTTGTGGGTATTTTGTATCAATGGAAACTATCCTGCGCCGTTGTGTTCTGCTAGCCAAGATGGTGGTTTCACGTGGGGGCCTGAACTACCAGGTGCACCTGTCGATTGTCAAAGCGGTGGACTATCAGCACACATAATTGGTGCAGAAAACGGTAATTTCTATCGTGGACAAATCGGTTGTGATGGCACTGGCTATTCGATGTACAAAACCGAAGATGGTGCAATAACGTGGAGTGAACATGTGCTACCAACTGAAGAATCTGGTACTGCAGATACCTGGAATGCTGAAGAAGCTCAGGTAGACACTGATACTCAAAGCAATGTTTATGCTATGTGGATGGGTATTGATAATTTGCCATACTTCTCATATTCTACTGATGATGCTGAAACTTGGTCTGATGCTGTAATGGTGGCTCCAAGTCATCTTCAAGGCACTGGATTCCCAGTAGTAATTGCTGGAGATCCCGGTCGAGTTGCATTTGGCTATATTGGTGAGGATGGAGATGGACTATGGAATGGTTATATTTCCGTAATGACTGATGCCTTCAATGAAACACCACTAATTACTACTGTTCAAATAAACGCTGACGATGACCCACTAGACAACGCAAGCCCTACATGTGGATATGAGAGATGTGGTGGATTTGGCGACTTTATCGACATGCAAATTGACGCTTACGGTCGTCCTTGGTTAGCCCTCTCACACAATCCAAATGGGGATACAGGTATTTTTGGAACATTCACTAATGGTCCTACTTTAT
>DUJK01000201.1:3173-7128 GCA_013329925.1 Candidatus Poseidoniaceae archaeon | reverse complement strand
CCGCTAGCACCGGCAAGTGTTCTTTGATATAGCATACTTAGTTGATCAAATGTGTCGGATAAACTCCATTCTCTACGACCACACATAGGAACTACTCCTTTGGGTAAAGAGTGACAAGTGACCAGTCCAACAAGACCTGATACGGCATCTTGTTGTGATAACCACNNGTTCTTAGCGGGACTAAGGGACGCCATCCCTCTTCATTTGATTCAAGCATGACATCATGGAGATTGCTTAGGTCTGGCCGTTTACCAACCATCACGTTGGTAACCTTCTGTACTCCAGCACCTATTACTGGACTAGGTTGTAAGTGATTTAGAGAAAATTGACCACTAGCACCAGCAAGGGTCCTTTGGTAAAGCATACTTAATTGGTCAAATGTATCTGATAAACTCCACTCTCTACGACCACACATAGGCACTACTCCTTTGGGCAAAGAACTGCATTTAACAATTCCAACAAGACCCATAACAGCATCTTGTTGTGATAACCACCAGTATCTTGCAGGTAAGTCCGAATCAAATCCTCCTGTGCCCATTGTATAACAGAGTTGTAGCATTTGATCAAGATTATTTGACTGAAAGTGTTGACAATTGGCACTGGGAATCAAATCGATTACATCGATGATAGTATCGACAAATTCTAGATTTTTAGGTTGAGAATTTAGTCCAGTAGTTACCAAGATTGATGAACATAAGTCGGCTATTTCTACAAATAAATCACTAGCTTCATGGTTTTGAGAGAAGTGAATAACAATGTCATTGGGAGATATGTCTACCAGTTTTGCCACCTTCAGGCCAACAGATAAGTGAGCCAATTCTAGTTCAAGTTTACTGGTCATTCTATCCAATTGATTTTTTTCTATGGTCACATTAAACCCATCATGGATTAATTTAGTAACAAAATCATCTCCCAAGCCCTCTAATTCCCCTGTCAGGTGAATTGTGGAAATTGGCTCCATCGAACTTGCTAAGCAGTCTTTAGCCATTAACAAACCGGAAATGCCTTAATCAAAATTTCAATTGAAAAAATGAAATTCTAATTGAAAAATTATAGGTAATGATGAGATGATATGAAGCGCCTTCAGATCAGAACTTTTACCCCGGCAAAATAAACAACTAATTTGAATTGTATTAGAGAATGAAAAATATACACACCAAAAATAAAGTGTAAGTATATAAAAAAAATGATTATACGACAAACCAAAAAAATGAATTTATTTCATGATTTCAATTGAAATTACACTAATTATACGACATTTTCAATTGCTTTTTACTTATTTTTTACCCAATAGTATAAGACCCCCCGCAGTAGAGGATGGAATAACCGGGGACAAAAGCCGGGAGAGAGATGGGAAAAATGAAGAATGAAAAATACAACATCCAGGAGTTACTCCAAAGAGATGTATATGTGAATGATAAGAAAGTAGGTACGATAGTTGGAGAAAGACATCACCCGAATGAAGCAAGAGTTAGGTCTATGCGCATCCAGGTGGAATCAGATGTCGCAGACGAATATATGAGGAAGCCAGCAGAATTAGCGCCATTGCCTAAAGAGTTGGTACACAGTATCAGAAACGACGGAACTGTCAAACTTTCTAAATCGATGAGAGAACTACAACGAAGATGGCGAAACACTGTCAGAATTGATGAAAAGCTGTATGCACCTGACGAAATGCTAGATCGAGCCGTATTAGATAACCAGGGTAGAGAAATTGGAGTTATCACTAAATTATTCAAAATAAAGCGAACTTACAAAGGAGTAATCGTGAAAACTCGTTTGGGGATCCAAAAAGATTTTGCAGTTGAGGATGAGCTCCGAATACCAATAACAGCCTTTTCAAGAACTAGGGAGCGTCTTGATGAAGTAGTTCTATCAAGAACCTTCGAAAAAGTGCTTCAGTTGCCTTCTTATATCTCAATAAACGAGATGAATGAAGAGTGAAATTTAGTTAAAACCGTCTGGTTTTGATTCCGTCACTATTATCACGGAGAGGTCAGTCGGCGAATTGCCTTTGCGCGGGTAGCTTAGTCGGTTGGAGCACCCGGCTGATAACCGGGAGGTCGCAGGTTCAAGTCCTGCCTCGCGCACCACAACTCTTGTTTTTGCACAAAAAGAACATGAACAACCTCCGCCGACCCACCAACAGGCGGAGCTCATGGTCGTATTATCTGGAAGCAATGCTGAAACAATGGCAAAGCAACTTGCTGAAGAACTGAATTGGGCACATTCATCTATTGAAACCAGAAGGTTTCCAGATACTGAAGGATACATTAGAATCCCTGATGAAGCCATTGAATCAATTAGGACTGAACCAGTAGTACTAGTTTCCAACACATTTCCCGATTCCGGAATTATTGAAACTCTATTAATGCTCGAAGCGATTAACGATGTAAGAACTGGCAATTTACACAATCTAAGAGAAATTGGGCCACAATCATTAGACGATGTGGGCCCAGGAGTATTACTTGCCATTCCATATTTTGGATATTCTAGACAAGATAAGAGGTTTAGACCTGGAGAAGCTGTGTCTGCTCGAGCAATCGCCAACTTGTTAGCGTCACGCTGTGATGGAATTATTGTGTTTGACCTACATGCGCCAAAGGTACTAGAAGGGTTATCAGTGCCCGTGGCGTTTACTTCAGCCATGCCTGAGTTAGCAGAACACCTGCAAAAAGAAATCAAACCAGACTTCATCCTTTCCCCCGACAAGGGAGCGATCGAGAGAGCCTCTGAGGTGGCTAATGAGATAGGCTGTCAATTTTCTTACCTAGAAAAGACTAGGATTGATGCCCACACGATAGTTCACCAAGCCAAAGACCTTGATGTAGAAGGTAAAGTCGTGGCAATTGTTGATGATATGATCGCTACCGGTGGCACAATTTGTCGAGCTGCTGAAGCACTTAGAAGCCAAGGTGCGGTTCAAGTTCACGCAGCGTGTTCACACGGTTTGTTTACTGGTGGAGCAGTTGCTAGACTAGTAAGATATGTTGACGGGGTTCATGCAACTAGTTCACTGGCAAACCCGCGAGATGTTATCCCCGGCGGCCCAGCCTTAGCTCGAGGTGTAAAGCAGTTGCTGAAAACTTTGCAATGGTAATCAATGTCGTTGAGTGGCCTGTTTACTTGATGCTCTAAAGGCACATTTGCCACTTAATACTAAGATTTGGCGGCTCAATATCGTCCGGCGCGTTTATATTCTTGAGGATGTGCGCATGGTTGCCCCTTAACATGAGGATGGAGAGATTCCGATGAGTGTACACGTGCGATTTGAAACCCCAACAGAAGTATCAGACAAGATTTATGAAATGATTCAGTCCAATTCAAATGGACGAATAAAGAAAGGAAGTAATGAAGTTACGAAGACTGCCGAAAGAGGCACTGCGCAATTCATTGTTTTAGCTGAAGACGTTAACCCGCCTGAATTGCTAGCACATATTCCACTAATTTGTGAGGAGAAAGGCATCCCATACGGATATGTCCCTTCCCAAGAATTCCTAGCAAATGAGGCAGGACTACCGAATGGAGTCAAAACTGCATCAATTGCCATCATGGAAATTAACAAAGGTGCTCAAGAGAAGTACCAAGAAGTTGTTGACCTAATTAATGGTCTAAAGGCTTGAACCTAATTTGGAGTTGACTAAATGAGTGAAGAATTAGGTGGATGGCCAGCAGAAGTCGTCGAGATTGTCGGCAGAACCGGTATGACCGGAGAAGCGACTCAGGTTAAGGTTCGTGTTAATGATGCACCTAATCCTCGTGACGTTGGAAGAATCATCACCAGAAATGTACTCGGGCCTATCCGAGTTGGTGACATACTCATGCTTCGTGACACAGGTCGAGAAGCTAGAAAATTGAATGCTAGGTGATCATAAATGCCAGAGAGAAGAATTTGCAGTTTTTCAGGAGACGAGATTGAGCCAGGTACTGGTATGATGTTCGTTAGACGTGATGG
>DUJK01000201.1:0-2796 GCA_013329925.1 Candidatus Poseidoniaceae archaeon | reverse complement strand
AAGAAACTCCCGTAAGGTCAAGTGGACCCGTCACTTTGTCAAGGGCGGCATTCAGTAAGTGTACTTACAATAGTTCCGCATCCCTCTTAAAGGGGTGATTTTTGGCTGTGTTTGGTGAACATCATGGAAACAACATATGTTATGGTAAAGCCCGATGGAGTTCAAAGAGGACTAATCGGAGAAATTATTGGAAGATTTGAACAAAAGGGATTAAAATTAGTTGGACTAAAAGCAATGGTGCCAAGCGAAGAAACCGCTCGTACTCATTATGCAGTTCATGCTGAGAGACCGTTTTTCCCAGGTCTAATCAAATTCGTTACCTCTGGGCCGGTGGTCTGTATGGCATGGGCAGGAAGAGATGCAATTAGTGTAGCAAGAAACCTGATTGGTCCAACAAACGGTCGTGAAGCAGCCCCTGGTACTATTAGAGGAGACTATGGAATGGATATTGGTTACAATATGATTCATGGCTCTGATGCACCAGAAACTGCTGAGTTTGAACTCAACCTTTGGTTCCCTGAAGGAGTTATGCAGTGGGACCAAACCATCTCAAGATGGTTTTATGAGTGATTACTGATAACCACATAATAACTGTGGAGGTCAGCGAGATGTCTGAAGATGATAGTACAGGTGAGACTCCAACGGAAGTAGTCCGTGGCGCAAATCGCCAACCTATTGTTTCAGTACTAGGCCATGTTGATCACGGAAAAACCAGTGTTCTTGACTTAGTTCGCTCAATTGGCAGCGAAAGACAAGCCAGCGTAATGGATCGTGAGGCTGGCGGAATAACTCAACACATTGGCGCAACAGAGGTACCCGCTGACGTGTTAAATGAAACCTGTAAAGCAATGTTAAGAGGTAAGGAATTTAAATCACCAGGTTTACTATTTATCGATACTCCAGGACATCATTCCTTTGTTAGTCTACGAAACAGAGGTGGTTCTGTTGCCGATATTGCCATCTTGGTTGTTGACGTTATGGAGGGTTTACAACCTCAAACTATTGAAAGTTTGAATACCCTAAGGGAAACCAAAACTCCTTTTGTAATTGCGGCAAATAAAGTAGATCGAATTCACGGCTGGAGATGCGAAGAAGGGCGTTCGTTCCTCGAATCGTTTGCTAGTCAGCGTGATGATGTGAAGTCTTACTTTGATGATCGTTACTGGAAAATGCTTGGCCAATTCTCTTCCCATGGATTTAATATCGAAAGATATGACAAAATCAAAGATTTCCAACAAAATGTGGCACTTGTACCAATGTCAGCAAAAGAAGGGGAAGGTCTGCAGGACCTACTTGCAGTAAGCGTTGGTTTAGCAGAGCGATTCCTCGAAGATCGATTAACCGATACTATCGGACCTGCTATGGGTACTGTTTTGGAAATGCGGGATGAGATCGGCATGGGTAAAACTATCGATGTCATTCTTTATCGTGGCAGTTTAAAGATTGGTGATAACATCATGCTGGCGTCAAGTGATGGGGCATTTACCACCCACATAAAGGGACTAAAACGCCCTAAAGGCATGTCAGAAATGCGTGATGCCGGCAAGCGCTGGGTCAATTTCGGCGAAATACAGGCTGCTTGTGGAGTCAAAATTGTCGCCCCTAACTTGGAGAATGCAATCGCTGGAACTACGCTTCACTTAGCAAATACCAAACAACAAAAAGCCGAAGCGGAGCAATCAATACGTGAAGAATGGCGGGGAATCTATGACAAAATGCCAATCATGTGTTCAGTTTGTCAGAAGGTATCTCCTAGAGTTGAGTTCATTGAACAATGCCAAAAGAACACCTGCCCTAATGCGGTAGAAGAAAAAAATGGCGTCGTCATCAAGGCAGATACCGTTGGAGGTTTGGAGGCCTTAGCTTTCGAATTGTTCAAATTGAAAATACCGGTAAGACAAGCTAGCGTCGGACCGGTTAACAAAAAGGACATCTTAATGGCTAAATCAATTCAAGACCCGTTGAATAAGGTAATTCTTGGCTTTTCTACCAAACCCAATAACGAAGTCGCTGATGAGTTGAAAGATGATGATTCAGAGGTTACCTTCTTTAGCGGCTCAATAATTTATCATATCATAGATGCGTTTGAAGAGTGGAGAGAGAAGACACAGTCAGATATCGAAGCTGCGCAACGAGAATCTCTAGTATATCCTGGAAGATTATTATACCTAAAGGACCATACTTTCAGGGCTAAAAACCCAGCAATTGTTGGAATGAGAGTTGTTGGAGGGCGCATCCATATCGGCCAAAAAATCATGAAAATGGATGGCACACCAGTAGGTCAAGTCAAAAGTTTGCGATCACGGGACTCAGAGGAATTAAAACAAGCAAGTCAGGGTGAAGAAGTTGCTGTGGCTATCCAAGGGCCAACCGTTGGCCGTCATATCGAAGAATTGGATGAATTTTATGTCGATGTCCCGGAATCCCATGCTAAGCGTCTAAAGAAATTGAACCTAGATCCTATCGAGCAGGAAATACTTGAAGAATTGATACGACTGCACCGTAAACAAGACCATTTTTGGGGCAGATAAAACCAAATATTTCATTGATGCATCATGACATAACTCAACCTCACATTCATATATGGAATGTTTTGGTTATAGGGTATAAGGAGTTATCAATATGGAAGCAGGTTTCTCATCTAACGCAGCAACACCAGCCCCAGCAGGTTCTCAAGACTTGATTGGAACTGTTTCTGCAATCTCAAGCAGTCTTATGAACGAAGTAAGTAAGGTAATTATTGGTAAGAATGAAAACCTTAGAAGAGTAACCGTGGGAATTTTATCTAACGGAAAC
>DUJK01000161.1 GCA_013329925.1 Candidatus Poseidoniaceae archaeon | reverse complement strand
ATTATAGATTCATCAGACATCGCTGGAACATATGCTCCACCTGCCGTACAGGAACCAAGCACTGCTGCGATTTGAGGTATCTTGTCTCCCGACATTCTTGCCTGATTTCGAAAAATTCTTCCAAAGTGAGTGATGTCAGGAAATACCTCATCTTGCATAGGCAGGAATGCGCCACCTGAATCTACCAAATATATGCAGGGCAAGTGATTTTCATGAGCTACAGTTTGGGCCCGGATATGTTTCTTAACGGTCATCGGATAGTACGAGCCACCTTTTACCGTAGCATCATTGGCGACAAATAAGCACTCTCGGCCATGAACTAGACCTACTCCTGTCACAATACCTGCGCTATGGGCTCTGCCATCGTATAAGTCATGGGCTGCTAATGGCGATAGTTCAAGAAATGCTGTACCCGGGTCAATAATTCGTTCAATTCGTTCTCTAGGCAATAATTTACCTCTCCCCCGGTGACGGTCGACATATTTTCCACCGCCTCCTTGAGATGCAGTATTCAAACGTTCACGAAGAGTTGCTATCAATGAAAGATTGTGTTCTTGTCTCTTTAGATACTCGGAATCTGCACGGTTAACACGCGTTGACAGTCTATCCATTGTACCCCTCATGCCTACGCAAGAGGACTCAACATTTAACGATACGAGTAAATGCTTAAAATCAAACATCCAAGGTCAAACGACCAATATCTCTCAAGCCTGGTGCCAATCCAACTATCAACACAGCGAGTACAATCAGCATACGCATGTGGACTTGTCTACGCTCTACTCGCATTTCAACAAATAACCAAGCAATAGCCGCAACTAGACATGCCTTAACTATAGCAAATAACCATGCACCAGGAGCGTTATTTGATTCCATCATCGGGTCAATACCAAAAGATTCAGAAATCCCCACACCGATTTGAATTACGGCGTCACTTACTGGGTGCTTTTCCCCGTAACCGAAGAAATCGATTCCCACCATAGTAGCAAATCCATCACATAACTGGCCGAAGACCATCGCTAGAACCATTGGATTAGCGAGTAGCGCCTTGCGTGATAACTGTTCTATTGGATGCATTGCCACCTGTTTTTCAGCAGCCTCCCATGCTGTCAAAGTCACACCTTCAGGTAAAACACCTGGCTCGTATCCGGCAAGTTTGATATGTCTTGCATCATCTTTGCCATACTTGTACATGTAATAGCAGACTACTGCCGGTATGCCCAAAACTATCAAGGCTGGCCACAACGGTTGTGATTCAACAACTCGACCACTCTCTTGTTGCCAAGGTGTAGCGATAAATTGGAACCAATGAAAAAGACCTAAAATCGAAGTTGCACTACCAAATGCGATTAATCCACGAGTAAGTGATGGCCAATTTGCCGTCCAAACTAATACTGCGAATAAAACACCCAATGCAGCGATAAATCCTGTAGCAATAAAGAAAACACCCATTTCAGGGTGAGTGGTATAACTTGGCTGATATAACAGACCCCAATGAAGAAACAATAGCATTCCAAGAGTGATGAACAGCACTGTTCGACTCTTTTCTAGATCTGCATCGTCAACCGAGCCATCCCATTTACTGGCCAATTTGTGAGACACAATGGCAACACCAACCAGCCAAATTGCCAGATGAATATGGATTATTGGAGAAATCAACAGCCAATCAAGTTCCGAATTAAAGAAGTCTGAATCCTCTAATACTCGTAATACTGGAGCTAAAATCACCCATGAGATGAGCGCAAACATCATTCTGTCGTCTGCCGGTAAATCCATTTTGCGAAACACCGCTTGTAGAATAACAACGCTCATCAAAACTGTAAGCGCATACAGTGCAGTATTTTCCGTTGAGTAGCCAGCATCGCCAGCAGCGCCTGCGTCTTTGACAATTGGGTCCCAGACAATTGGCTTTAGCCCATCTGTCCAAAACAAATCATTGACGAAAATTAAGCCAAATGAAACAATCGCAAAAACTACTACTGCAGCCCAAATAGCCGCCTTTTCTAGCGGTGAATAAATACTTGAATGGAGTGATTTCTCTGCATCAGCGAACTGTGCTTCAATTTCTTCAGCAGAGACCATGCTACTTACCAGTTAGTCCTATAGTGGATAGAATATTAGTCTGCTGCTTAGAAGTGTTTTCACTCTTCTTCGCCATCAGTAAGCCTAGCAACTAAATCGGCTTTCTTTCCACCTACTGGTAGTCCTTTAGCCTTCAATCGTTCTTTTAATTCTGCAACTGATAGTTTGGAAAGGTCCTCTCCTTCTGCAGCCACTTCATCATCCTCGCCTGGTATAACTCTAGGTTCGTGAACTTCGACAAATGAAACCTTACCACATTCTACTGCATCTCTAATTAGGGTGACTAAGCGGAATTTTAGCATTGCTGCATTGGTGTCAAATAGCATTGCTTGTGGTAAAACAATGGATAGATCTTCGCCTTTGAATGAAACCTCGAAACCAGAATGACCAGTATTAGATTCTAGTAGACCTAGCACCTTGTCATCCTTACCTTTGACTTCCTTGACTACTGTGAAGACGTATCTCAATGTCTTTCCTGCCATAGGATGATTGTAATCTATTCTTGCACGGCCTGCTGCTAGGTAGGATAAGTATCCTTGACGGCCGTTGAGAGTGACTGGAGCACCAAGATACAACGAATTTGGATCTTGAACTGCTCTGCGAAGTTTATCGATGCTAATTGTTTCCACAAGAGTGCCGTCTTTCTCACCGTATGCTTCTTCTGGTGCGATTTCAATGTCAACTTCTTTGCCGACTTTAGCCTCTTGTAGAGCAGCCTCGAAACCTGGAATTAGATTACCGGTACCAACTACACAGACCATTGGAGTGTATTTGCGACCCTCTTGATGCATATCATGCTCTTTGGCAACCTCCTCGCTTGTTGTTTCAATCAAGTCACCAGTTTCTCCGCTGAATAAGTCGTAATCGACATGAATTATTGCTCCATCTTTCATGGTTTTGCCTCCGTTAGGGAT
>DUJK01000100.1:11301-14663 GCA_013329925.1 Candidatus Poseidoniaceae archaeon | reverse complement strand
AGGGTTCTTGGAACTCCACATTGTCTGCATGCAGCATACAATGATGCTGCTGCTACACCTTCAATAGAACGACCTCTAATTAATCGCTTATCGACTGCTTTCTTGTAATTAACTGCAGCTGCTTCTCTAACAGACTTTGGTAATTCTAGTCGACTAGCCATTCGGTCTAGTTCTGCTAGCGCCATTGCAAGGTTTCTTTCGGTGGCATTAGAAACTCTGCTTCTTTTCTGCCACTTTCGCATTCGATAAAATTGAGAACGATATCTTGAATTAATGGTTTTTCCAGAATAATCCTTGTTTTGCCAATCAATATCGGTAGAGAGACCTTTGTCGTGGAGCATAACTGTCATTGGAGCACCGGTTCTTGCTCTTTGGTCACCTTGTTCTGGCGAAAATACCCGCCACTCGGCGCCTTGGTCAATCACATTATCTTCTAAAACTAATCCACAATCATCACAGACTACTTCACCTCTAGTCTCGTCACGAGTCAAATTTCTACTTCCACAATCACTGCATTTTACAATATCTTCAACTTGTTGTTCATCCATTTTTCATACCCCCCCTATAATAAAATTAGGGCAATACTCTTAACCCCTATCGCTAGGTTATATGAAACTTATGCTGTAGAATGGGTAATTATTTTTACCCTGGCTAACTGGTAATTTTCAAAAAATCCACTTCCCGTCATATACTTTTTCACAAATTTAGACGAATGGTTATACCAACAAGTCTCCTGCCCGAAACGATTGCAATGGGTGTCGCGGGGTTACAAAGACAAATTGCCCTCACACCGGGGAAACGAGTTTTGTTTCTCACCAAAGACATGGACCTGATAAAACAGCAACTGTACCATGGGCTAAATTTGCAGATGAAGGATATCAATCCCGAGGATTTGCTTGACGATATCAACACTGATGTAATGACTCCTGCTTGGGTTTGTTTTGATCATGACCCCGCTGAAATTGCTAAAAATGCCTATGCTGGATTAAAGCATAATGGCCTACGAGTATTCAATGAGAATGCACTGATTAACGGAAACTTTGAGGTCATAGTATCTGGTCAACGGAAGGGCACAGGCTCTAGCAGAGAAACCGCAGCACAGTGCGAGCGTTGGGCTGGCATAAGAATAGTAATAGCCGCATCATTTGCTCCAATACACGAACGAAATAATATCAATCTTGGTCAATTAATGGGCGACTATAAGATGCTTGAACAACTACAGGAAGGAGCAGCATTACCCCTGACAAAATTCATCGATAAATATGATGTAGTAACAAAAATAATTATCGAAAAAGGTGGGCTATTTCCATTTGCCAAGGCACTAAAAAATAATGAAATTCAACTGCCTGAAATGGATACAGAAGACAGGCCAATGACTATGGCTGAGAAAATAATTGCTCGTAATCTAGTTGGACAAAAGCCTAACCAGTGTGTCAAACCTGATGACCCGGTAATTACTCAAGTTCAAAGTGGGTATTCACATGAATTCACCACTGCTCAGGTACATACCTTCCTTGGACAAGAATATGGTGAGGATTACTCTTTGCCAAATCCAAGCAAATTTGCGGTGTTTGAAGACCATTTGTTATATGCACATCACAACCCTAAATTTGTACCCTTCATGGATAAAGTACAAACCTTACGGGACTTGCAAAAAGCCTTCCAAAGCCATACTGGAGTTAGGGATTATTCAGCAATCGATGGAGTCTCGCCAGGCATTTGTCATCAAGTAGCCCGTGAAGAATTTATTGAAGTTGGAGATTTTGTTCAAGCAACAGATTCTCACACATGTATGGGAGGGGCTTCTAATGCACTCACATGGGGTGTTGGAGCTACAGAATACTCTAATTTGATTAGTTCTGGCTTTACTTTCGTGAAGGTGCCTGAGTCAATAAGGTTTGAATTATCAGGCATACTAAATCCGGGATGCACAGCAAAAGATGTGATTCTTTACATTCTTGCTGACCATGCAAGGAAAGAGTTAACGTTGAACAGGTCAATGGAATTTGGTGGTCCCGGTTTAGCAAGCCTTTCGGTTGATGAACGAGCAACATTGTGCAATATGGCGACTGAATGTTCAGCAAGAACAGGTATCTGTGAGCCCGATGAAAAATTGTATGAATGGATGAAGCGCTCAATGCCACATCTTGACATCAAACAAATGCAACAAAACGCAGTAAATCCTGACCAAGGAGCAGTTTACGACGGTGGTGTTCACCATATTGACTTGTCTAAAATTGAGCCAATGGTGGCACATCCGGGCAATCCCGACAAAGGTGTACCCAGTGATCCAACTAATGGTGCATTAATTTCCGAAATTGGCGAAGTTAAAGTTGATATTGCCTACGGTGGGTCGTGTACTGCGGGTAAAGAGGATGACATTGCTTACTATGCATTAGTCTGTCAGGCTGCTGAAGATTTAGGAATAGAAGTCGCTGAAGGGGTAGAATTTTTCATCCAATACGGTTCTGGATTGGTCAAGGATCTAGCGGTTAGAAAAGGATGGCATGAATTATTTCAAAGAGTTGGCGTGAAATTAATCGATCCTGGTTGTGGTGCATGTATTGGCGCTGGACCTGGCGTGTCAATAAATCCTGAACAAGTCACTGTTTCTGCTATCAATCGTAACTTTCAAGGCCGCTCAGGCCCGGGTAGATTGTATTTAGCAAGTCCATTAACGGTCGCCTCGTCTGCTTTCACTGGCAAAATAACCTCTTGGGAAAGTAACTTGTTTGAATGATGATTATGAAAAAAAGAACAAGTCTAGTTGCTGTATCAATTGTAATTACTGGTATCGCTTTGACAATTTCTTTAACCCAAGTGCTAATTTCCTTATTCCTTGATTATCTAGCATGGTTTTCCGATAATGAATTATATGGCATGATAATTTTTATTCTCCTGTACATAATTTTTGGCATAATTGCCTTACCAGCAAGTTTTCACAAATATCTCGCTGGAGTGATTTACGGCTTTGGGCCAGGCATAATAATCGCCTATATTGGCTCTATGTTAGGGGCAATTGCACCGTTCTTACTCGGTAAAAAGTGGATGAACCCTTATGCTAGAAGAGCGCTTAGTAAACATCCTAGCTTGAGTGGATTAGAACAAGAAATCGTTGACAAAGGTACCAATGTAGTGGCCCTTACTCGAATTAGTCTGGTTGTCCCCTACGGGGTGTTAAATTATGCATATGGTGCTACAGAAGTAAAATTTAGCGACTATCTAATAGGAAATTTAGGGATGATTGTTCCCTCGATAATGTATGCTTGGTGGGGTTCACAAACGGTTGTTACCAGTAATGGAATTGAAACCACGGCAAAGACTCCGTTTGATTTGCTAATCGTGGTTTTATCGATTATTAT
>DUJK01000100.1:0-10916 GCA_013329925.1 Candidatus Poseidoniaceae archaeon | reverse complement strand
ACTGAAGGCACAATAATTGAATGATTTGACGTCTTTTTTATGTTAGTTATTATGTACCGTCGGTAATCGAATTACTATGTTGCTGGCCCGAGGTCATTCGGACCGAGGAGGACCAGAAACGGAGTGACAAAGATGTCTGGCATAGCACAAAAACTCGCGGCAAATCAGAAACAAGTAGCAATTTCAGAATTTTTTGAAAAGAACAAACACTTCCTTGGGTTTGACTCATTATCAAGATCGCTAATTACTGCAGTCAAAGAAGCGGTAGACAATGCTCTTGACGCCTGCGAAGAAGCACGTATTTTGCCGACTATCAAAGTTCAAGTTACCAAGATTGACACAAAAAAGGACATAATCGAGTTAAAAGTCGAAGATAATGGACCGGGAATTCCACAAAAAAGCATTGAAAAGGTGTTTGGGCAATTGTTGTTCGGTTCTAGATTTCATGCGATTAGGCAATCCCGTGGACAACAGGGTATTGGAATTACCGGAGTGGTGATGTACAGCCAACTTACAACCGGAAAACCTACACATGTCAAATCAAAAATTGCCACTGAGGCTACCGCCGCGTTTGTTGATATTGGTCTTGACACTAGAAAAAATAAGGCTACTAAGAGTAATTCAGGCCGTGAAATCTGGGAAGAAGAAAATGGCGAGATAAAAAAACATGGGCTGGAAGTAACTTGTCGAATGAAAGCTAAGTATCAGAAAGGTCGACAAAGTGTTTGGCAATATCTGCGCATGACTAGTATTGTCAACCCACATGCTGAGATTACTTTTACCGATCCGGATGGAGAAGTTCATTTCTGGCCACGAGTAACAGAGAGGTTACCAAGGAAAGTTGAATCTATTAAGCCGCATCCTCACGGGATTTTACTTGGACAATTACAAAGAATGCTGAGTGAGTCAAAGGATTCTAGAATGTCGGTATTTTTACGAATGAATTTCTCTGGAGTGTCTGGAAGAGCAGCCAAAGAATTGTGCGCAGCAGCTGATATTGAGGTTAATGTCAAACCAAAAGCGATGAAACCTGAACAAATGCGCGCCCTGTTAGAGGCTTTTCAAGGCGAAAGAATGTTTAATGGAAAACCGGTGAAATTACTTAATCCACCAACTAATTGTCTCTCGCCAATCGAAGAAATGCTCATTAAAAAGGGCCTTTCAAAAACCATTGATTCAAGATATGCAACAACCATGACCAGAGTGCCAAGTGTTTCCCTGGGTAATCCATACCAAGTTGAAGTTGGATTGATTTTTGGCGGTAATATGGCGGCAGATAAGCCGGTTGAAGTATTGCGTTTTGCTAATCGAGTACCATTAATGTACCAACAGGGTGGATGTCTACTCACCAAGGCAATTGAGAGTGTTGATTGGCGTCAATATGGTCTTGATCAACCAGGAGGTAAAGGAGTTCCAAAGGGTCCAGCAGCAATATTAGTTCACTTAGCAAGTACAAATGTTCAATTTACCTCAGAAGCTAAAGAAGCTCTTGCTGAGAATGGTGAAGTTATCGAAGAGGTCAGAAAAGCCATGCTAGAAATGGGCCGAGGTCTAAGAAAACATCTCGAGAAAAAGAAAAAGATGGCCAAGACCAAAGAGAAATTTGAACTGATAAATGACATATTGCCTGCCATTGCTAAAAAGTCTGCAGAGATTTTAGAAAGACCTATTCCAAATTTAGCCGGCTCGATAACCAAAATAATGTCTGCAGTGATATCTGAAAGTGAAACTGTATGGAATAAAGCAAGTAAAATGTCAGATGTATCGATTAAAATTTACAATTACACTGCTCGAGCAAGGGCTTACACAATATTAGCAACTTGGCCAGAGAAGTCTGGCGGGATAATGAAAAATAATGTCTTTGGCGGAAGAAAGGAAGCAACTGGTGTGTGGGCATGGAAACTGGAAACCCTTCAGCCGGGCGAAAATATAACCATTACATTTAGTCTAGACGGACTTGAAAAAGGCGATTGGACAGAAACTGACGTGTTTTATCGAGGTAGTCAGGAAATTATTGGAGCATTAAAGATGGATGAAAAATATCTTGAGGAGATTCGTAACCAAGAAAAGATAATGCAAGAACTTGAATCAAAATCAGATTCTAATGTTGCAGAGGCTGCCCCAAGTGAAGCAACTACGCAAGACGAAGCGGCGAATCGGCCGGAGCCTGCTGTCAAGCCACCGACTGGGCAAGCGACATTGTTTGGAGGTGAACTTTGATGGTTCAACAACGAATGTCGGCAGAAGACACCAAGGTAGCTATGCATTCAGTAGTTGGAGAAATGTATGACAAAATTGTCAAAGGTGAGCCGCCAACCATGACTTTACCGGTTAGAACAAAAACCAATATTGGATTTGACAAAAAATTAGGCGTCTACAAATATGGGAAAAAGCGGTCTACTCGCGATGCCACGAGTTTGGGTTCAGCAAAGCAACTACTCCGAGCCTTACACGTGATTGAATTTATTGAAGAGATGATTGACTCAGGTAAATCTTCAACTTTAAGAGAAATGTATTACATCTCAGAAAGTTGGGGCTTAGGCAAATTTGGTAGTCAAAATGAATCAAATAACCTTGCTGAAGATTTAGAAATTGTGACAAGATGCCTGCGCGAAGATTTCAAATTACGTCCTGAAGAAGATGGTGCTAGAATGATTGGTAATCTAACCATACAAGAGCGCAACAGACGAGGCGAGTGGATGAGGATTAATGCGCGGGATGATGTTGGGGATTCGGGATATGGTGTCCCATATAATGTCGAAAAAGAAAAAATCGAGCTATTAGAACATGATATCAATTTCATCATGGCGATTGAAACTGGTGGTATGTTTGACAGATTGGTAGAAAACGGGTTTGATGAAGATTTCAAATGTGGGCTACTTCATTTGAAAGGTCAACCTGCCAGGTCAACTAGACGAATCATCAAACGAATGAGCGAAGAATGGGATTTACCAGTTGTTGTATTCCTTGACGGTGATCCGTGGTCGTTCAGAATATTCGCTTCAATAGCGTATGGTGCAATTAAAACTGCACATATTTCTGAATATCTCGCTACACCGTCCGCGACATATTTAGGGATAACAGCTGATGATATCATGGCTTACGAGTTACCTAGTGACGACCTTTCAAAGAAAGATATCGAAGCATTAAACGCTGAACTTTCAGACCCTCGATTTGCTGATTCGTGGTGGCAAGAACAGATTAACATGATGTTGGAATTAGGTAAAAAGGCTGAGCAACAATCCCTGGCAAAATATGGTCTGGACTTCGTAACTGATACCTATTTGCCTGAAAAATTAGCGGAGTTAGGTCTTGCTTGATTTGTACAAGCATTGATGGAGGACTTCTACCGAGGAGTAGTCATGGCGCAGAATTCTGGTAACCCTTGGGCTATGCGTGTTGCAATAATTGGGTTAGTCTTTATTTTGCTTGGCTCTATTGCAATTTTTTCTAATGTTGACAAAATAGATGATGCTGCTAGTCCCAAAAAAATCAGTGAAGCCTCACAAACTGGTGATGGCAGTGTCGCTGTTGAATTATCAAAAAGTTGTTATTCTGCAGTCATCATAGATGATGATATTAGTAATGTTAGCCTGTTTAAGATGGTTGGTTCTAATGTCCAAGATGATGCATTGGAGAGTAGTAACTGCAAAACAGACTGGACGCCTATGGACTCAGATGGTAGTAAATTTATCATTTTGGATGGGTGGGAAGTAGAGGAAAGTGGAGAATATGTTTTGCAGGTAGTATGCGAAACAGGATGCGAAAATTCTACGGTTTGGTTAGTTGATGCGACTAGTGCTCAATGGAAATTACTTGAACAACCTGCACTGGTATTTGGTGGAGCAACATGTTGTCTTGGGATCATAATTCTGCCCGTAGCGTTCATTCTTTACCAGACTAATAAGAATGGCAAGGGCCCTAAGATGATGATGGTCGGAGCAAACGGGCAAATGATGCCAATCACTGATTTGACTCCAGAAAATATTGCTAAATTACAGCAACAGGCGGTAGTAGAAAAGGTCGACAATCCGTTTGCTGATACTGGTTTAACTGAATCGAGTGACTTTGTTGATGGTAGCGAAGATGTTCAAAATGGTACATTATTGACCACAGAACAAGTATTTGCCTTAATGAAAGGCGATGTGGATGAAGCACAAAGCAGGGTCAGCGATCCTTTTGCCGATTATAACCGTGTCCGCACCGAACAACCGGTCAAGAAGGTCACAAACACAAAGGAAATCGCTTCATGGGACGACGGTGATAATTTTTCCACTAAACTGGAAGTAGAAGACACGACTAAAATTGTGCAAGATAAATCTCCAAAAACCACAGAAAATAAGGCCTCAGGAAAGCCTAATGCATGGAAAGATTGGGACGAAAATTAGGTGATTTAGTGAATAAGTATATCTCGATTAGCATCACAATTTTTGGTTTATTGATGTTGATAATATCGTCATTAGCTGTGACCAATACTTTGAGTGATGCTGAATCCGTTGATGCTATGCTACCCCCCTGCACTGTGGAAGAAGGCTTACCACTAGTTGGAGAGGACGAAGTGACTTGTTATTGGGGGATGTCTGGGGAAATATTAGAGATACCAAGTGAGGCTATTGCGGCAGATGTTGATGTACAAATCTCCTGGCAAAAATCAGGTGTATGGATTGGTATTGCTGAGGCTGCAGAAGCAGAAAAGTGTGAATTAAAAACAGATTATTACGAGTGTGACAAAGAGTCTGTGATTATGATAGCTGGCGGACCTACATCGAATGGAGAGATTGTATGGAATCCTAGCCCTGGCGAATATCGTTTTGTTGCGGGCGGCGATGATACCCAAACATTGCAACAATTTGCGGTAGACTGGGAGTATGAGGCCTCACTAAAGTCTGGTTTAGCAATAACAATGATGGTTATTGGCGGTATCCTACTGATAACTGGTGCATTGCTAATTTATCAGAATAGAACTAACTAATTTGAAAAGGTTCATCAATTAGGTAACCTTAGGTTTAGCAATATGGCAGACCTTGACCTTGCACTATCCCTTTTGCAGAACAAAGTTCGCAGACAAATCTTGGAGAGGCTTGTTAGAGAGCCTCACTATCCTATGCAGTTGGCTGAATTGATTGGAGTTAGTCAACAAGCAATAAAGAAGCATTTGAAAGAATTAGAAAAAGGAAATTTCGTGACTAAAATGAAGGTTCCAAGTGAAAAGGGCGGGCCACCAAGAACGATTTATACTGTTCAAGAAGCGATTTCAATCAGAATTGATTTAGGCCCTGATTTGTTTAATTGTGAACAACGAAAACTACCTGCTGGCGGACCTATGCGGTTATCGAGGAAATTACCTGAGGCAACCCACGGAGTTGCCGAAGTAGTCAGTGGAAGGAAACGCATCTCAGTAAGTGAAGGCGTGGCATATTTGGCTGAACTCAATCAAGTGATTGAGCAATTAGACGGTCAAAGAGATGCATTGATATCATTGCATCAACATATCAGAAACCGTATTTCGCAAGGAGTAGATAGTGATTTTGAACAGTATGAAGAGAGGGCAATGATTCATACAATTATTGAAGCGCCAGAAAAGCGACTCGATCTTAACATGTTAAGCAAAGAACTGCAATTGGGACAACGACAAGTTTCTGAATTACTGGAAGAAGTTAGAGTGAAGCTTCAACGACAAATCTCAGAAAAGGCAGGCCACATTATAGTTACACCCGAAAACTCCAACCTATATTGGTGGCTGGGCGATTACAAAAAGTCTAGCTAAGTTAATTTTCAGATTCAAGTACTGAAACTAATGAAGACTGTTCTGCAATCCTTAACTTTGCTTCTTCTCTACGAGCCTTTCCGACAAAGTAAACTACACCAAGTAAAGACAGTGTTAGTAGGATTACCACAAATGGTAATGCAGTTTTAGCGATGACTTGAGATGCAACATCTATGAACGGGTTAGGCGATTCCAGTGGTTCTGAAACAGCTACGATGTTATTCTTTTCACTAGCTTCAACAATTTCATTCATCGGGTCGACTACTACATAGATGCCTTTACTTCCTGCAACTACCGGATAAAGTAAATAGATTTCAATTTCTTTAAATTCCTCTGATGCATCAGGAGCAAGTAGAGCACCGACAACTTGACGCATGACAATACTGTCTTCTGCACAGCCATTCTTTTCGATGTCATTGATAATTGATTGACTATTGACATCATCATATTGACACAATACTATCTCAATATCAATTGCATGAGTATTACCTCTATTTTGCAATACAATACCAATAGGAATGGTCGAATCAATTTCAGCGCTATAATCTGTGATAATTATTTTATCAATCTTTAAATCAGGCGCTTTCAGACTCAATGTCACAATAAATTCGTTGCTGTCTAGGTTCTCTCCTTGCCAAGATGGTGAGGAATCGTAATCGCCTCCTTCAGTCATATCTCCTGCCTTGGAAACAACTTTCAAACCAACAACTCTAGTGTCAAGTTTAGCCGTGGTTGAGATTTTTACCACTGCAACCATTTCTATTGTTTGATAAGGTGCCATCTTAGGCATCATGTAAACGAAACTATCCCCGGATGGAATTACTGCACAGCGTATTGAATCCTGTGCTTCCTCAACTGTTGCATAGAAGTTGTCAATTTCTATTTGGCTTGCATCTCCTGCAGGCATTGGCTCTGAAATTTCAACGCACGGTTCGTCAACCTCCAAATCATTACTTATTTTCTTGATAGTACGCCATTCAACCGACCAATCAGTCAAACTACCCATTCCAGGTAGTTCTGACCAAATTAACGCGTTTCCTTCCTGTTGTGCGGTGTGATTGTTCAAAGTTGGCCAGTCTTCTACGTTGCCGTTATTGGTTATGTTAACTGAGAAACTGACGATCTTACCAGGTGCTGATACTTTCACTGGGTTGTCCACTGCTGGATCCATGTAAATTTCCATGTCGTAAAATTCATTGACATAAACGTACAAAAAGTCGGAATCTCTTTCTCTAGTCAATCGATTATCTTCATTTGGATATGCTTCTTCTGAAAGCGTTTGGAATTCTACTACATACAATCCTGCTGCAATATCAAATTCTGGCACATTCATCAAAACATCGAAAGTTTGATCTGAATCACGATCTAATTCCTCAAGACTTTCACGTGGAATTATGATATCCCAATGACCAGTTCTAACTGGAACTCCTGTTGGATCTGTTACTGTGGTAAGTCTGAAATCAAATCGGTCAGGACCGTTACCGTTGTTGATAGTAGTGGTTGGTAGAACTATGTTTTCGCCAGGGTTAACCGCTATTGCAGAAACTGGATTACCAAAAGAATCGGTAACTGTTACCAATCTATCTGCCTCTTGCTCGATAGTGGTCTCAAGGCTATATTCATGAATCACATTGATGGTATATCTTGCTGAGTCTGAGACTTTTTGATAGCCCTCTAAGTTAGCTTGCAAGGTTATACTCTTAGAACCAATGCTAGCATCTTCTGGAACACAAAGTGTAACTCTTACTAAGTAAGTCTTGAAGGTAGTACCTGGGTCTAATTTCCATTCTATTGGAGTACCAAGAGTTGCATCGCTGCCACCTAGGGTTTGAGAGAAATCAACATCAACAACCCAGTTTGATTGTTGCCAAGTTGCATCGTCGATATCATCTGGCTTTTCAGCTGGCGCACCAGGGGTGCTAAAGATTAGGTTTCCAGACTCAAAGTTCTTGGTCACATCTTGTTCAAAGGTATGACATTGTCCTGCCATCACTTCTTTTTCGCTGTCCTCTGGGAGCAATTCCTCAAACACAATATTTCCTTCAGATTGGATTGAAACAAAGATACCTAGTTCAAGAATATCATAAGTTCCTTTGTCCACTGACTTAATCGGCTCTCCTTCCGACCAGCCCTTCAGGTAAATTACAAATGCACCAGGATCTTCTGTTGATGGTACCTTTACTGTGAGTATTTTGGTAGTTGATTTACCCGGATCAAGTTCGACACGTAGCGGGAAAGTAATTTCCCAGCCAAATGGTAATAACCATTCTTGTTGACCTTCCAAGGTATTAGGGTCCCAGAATAGGAAACTATCCTGAACGTTGCCAGTGTTGGTTATCGTAATTGAAAATGTCGCCTGACTTCCTTGCTCGATATCCTGAACACTAAGTGATGTATCTAGACTTATTCCGTGAACAACATCCATTAATGTTAACGTGGTTAAATCCGACCTAATAGCAGGATCTTTGTAGGATTTCGCAGTGACTACTATCTGAGCCAATTCATCTTCATTTGCTTGATAAATTGTTGGTGCTTGAACTCTTAGATAGAAATTAATGAATTCTCCACCTTTCAGATAAATAGGCGTAGTTGGAGTTATTTGGGTTTGGTTGTTAGCAAAGAAAATTTGTGCAGTCCAATTTGTTGGCACACCAGAGATGTTTAATCCATAAGTATCTGCAACTAAATCAATATCTCCGGGGGTAGAATTGTTCATTGTCATGTTATAGAGTGTTTGTTCGCCCGGTTCAATAACGTGATAGAACGTTTCACCTAGAGCCAATTCAACATCTACTTGCCCAGTTAGAACATGTGAATAGCAAATAGTAAATGCACCATTTTGCTCATCATTACATTTGTTTCTATCCGACCAACCGACGTGAGCACCACTTCCCAAATCGTTAGCAAATGCAGGAGGAATTCCTATTTCAGGCCTACCTGCTGTATCTGTTCCAAGCTTATTGCTGGCCCATGTGGTAATTGAGACAATTTCCCAAGGATCTAAAGCAAACTCTCCTAGCCCGGTTAGATCTGTTTGATTCAGTCTAGTATACTGGATCTCTTCACCGGCTGTAACATTAGCGGAATCGACCCAAGCGATATGGACGTTGTTTTGTTCATCGGTTAGCAATGATGGATAGATCGAATGGCCAGACCAAGGGCGATTAGCCGCCAAACCGGATAATCCCTCAACATTAGAGATTGGAGTGTCTTGTATTTTCTTTATTGCATAGGTGGAGAGTCCTTCTTCAGCCCCATCAAAAGCACCAGCACCTTGTAACCGAAGCTTGGTATAATATACCTCATAATTGGCAGACTTTTCGAAACCATAATCTCTACCGTCCATCCATGCAATGTGAGTATTGCCTTGCATATCAACACCAATAGATGGGTGGAAGGAATATGCATCATCAATAGTGACTCGCGTGTCATTAACCACTACAAGATGGCCTTCTTCGCCTGGTCCTGTATCCTCGATGTAGTTACCATTGACCACGCTGTGGCCAGTTCCTCCTGGAATCCAGGTTGGGTCATTTTCCATCTTGGCGTAAGGATCTAATACAGTCATGTAAATTTCTCTTGAATTATTTGTTGCAACGAAAACCATTGCTTCTACTAGTAAAGCCATAGCGCCTGCTCCGCCGCCGCCAGATGGGAACTCATACGCTTGTCCGCCAGCATTTACTGTTCGAGGGTTGTTTGACGGGTCTGAGCCTGGGCAATTTCTCGCTTGGGTTGATACGACGCCGTTTGGACATTTTGCTAAATCTAGGAAGTGAGATTGAACACTACCAGCACCACCGTAACCTTGACCATAGAGACCAATTGGGATTACCCCTGCCTTAACGCAATTATCGTGGGCTTCGTCTATTGAATTAATATCATCTGCTTGTTGAGAAGGGTCACCATCTTTAGGTCCTTCATCTGAAACAGGTAGCACAATTTTTGTTGCATTTGGATTCCATTTATGATCTGCCGACGTAGGAGGGTTTCCTGGCACATTTCCAGCGCCATCTTTCCAAGATAGGCAAGCCCAGTTTGTCCCTGGCCCCCAATCTTCTCCAGAGTTGCCAGAGTATGGATTGCCATTGTAAATGGTATTCGCTAGAGTTCTTATTCCGCCAGAATCATCGCCATCGCCAAGAGCTGTTGACCTTGGTCCGGCGTTTTGATTGAATCCTGCGCAATCTCCGCTGTCAGCAGCACTTGGAAGACCAAAACCGCCATCTAGACCGTAAATTGTTTCATAAACAGTCATATTGGCGACTTCAAGTAATGGTTTTATGCCCTCGAATGAAGAGCCATCGGAAAATGTCCCGCCGTAAATTACCGTGCATACATCAGCCCATTCCGTATACATTGAACCCGAGGTGTCAATCACGAAAACCAGTTCTACTTTACCACCTCGTGTGTCATCCCAAACGATTTGCACTTGGTCGTTAGCATCAACAACAATGTCTGGATGTCCTTTGTGACCAATAATTGGCGTGATCAATGTATCATCAAACAATACGATGATGTTGTTAGTGACAAAATCAGGTTGAATCATACTGTAGTATATTTGTGGTTGGTTGAAAAATTTCTCTTCAGAATCATATTCGTCTTGCCACGCAATGTGAATATTGCCTTGGGAGTCAACATCAATAGAAGCCCAATCTCGATCTTGCGCTCTTTGGGAAATTATAGTATCATCGATACCTGTTATTGAATTATCAGTGGAAGATTGACCATTAAAGGGCTGGATTTTGTAAGGGCTAAGAGCGGTATACATGATTTTGTGAGTGCCTGATTTATCAGTCCAAACGATGTGTATGTTGTCATCTGCATCAGCGACAATATCAGGATGCCAAACCTTGTGAATACCTGCATTAGTAATTTGAGTTGCATCAATCAGTATTTCCCCATTGCTAGCAACCATCGAATAGTACAGATGCAGGTTATTCCTTGCCCATATAATGTGGACGTTGCCTTGGCTATCTCCGACTATGGCTGTCTGTGTATCTGAGGCGGATCCACCATCAACAATTTGTTGAGGTTCGGTAATTACTACTGTGTTCGCTTCAGCAAAATCGCTCGCTACTACCATTCCTGAAAGGGCTGAAAGTAGCATAATTGTTACTAGACTGATTGATTTGAATGTTTGACTCAT
>DUJK01000090.1:13226-14709 GCA_013329925.1 Candidatus Poseidoniaceae archaeon | reverse complement strand
GTAACCAATCTTTGGTGCTTTGTCGGCCGCAAATATCTGCATCACTACCTGATGTATCTACTCCAGCACCCTTCATTGCTGCCTTCATGGCCTCCATGTTAGGATGGATAATCAAATAGGTTCGTAGCATATCCTTGCCGTCAAGCACTGCTTGTTCAACAAGTGGTGAAAGTTTGAGGTTTTCCTCCAAAGGTGCAGGTGATACATATTTGCCGTTTTCAAGTTTGAATTGACTCTTGACACGTCCAGTGATTGATAGGTAACCATCTTTATCCAATTTACCAAGATCTCCGGTTCTAAATACGCCCGGCTCGATAATAACTTCCTTGGTTGCTGCCTCATTATTCCAGTAACCCTTCATTACGTTAGGTCCGTGAACAATAATTTCTCCTTCATCTGGTCGGTCAGGGTCGTCCCAAGCATCGGTATCAATAGTGACCTTGACGCCGTTAGCAACTAGACCAACACAGCGAAGCTTGGACTTTCCTGGGCCAGACCAACCGTTAGCGGCAACTAGAGGGGCGGTTTCGGTAAGTCCGTAACCTTCGTAGCAACTAAATCCAACTTGTTGGATAAATGCGGCAACGTCTGGAGATAGTGCTGCGGCACCAGACATACAGAATCTGATATTACCGCCAAATCGTGCTCTAACTTTAGACCAAACCAACTTATCATACAGTTTGTCAAAGAAGCCACTAGCAGGTACGGCGTCACATTCTACGCCAGCTTTAGCAATTCTTCGAGATGCGTGTTTCTTAGCCTTGCCAATAAGTATCTTTTTGACTCCTGTTGCTGCCTCAAATTGGCTGTTAACTCGGTCATAGAATTTATTCCAAACTCTAGGTACTGCAAGTAGTACTGCTGGTTTAATTTCAATACATTCATCAGCAATCTTGGTCAGATCTGAAATTAGGTTGATGTGAACTCCACATCTAATCATCCAGTGCAAGTCAAAGGTACTGCCAAATGAGTGAGCCCAAGGCAGGAACGCAGCGTTTTTATCACCAACATAAATCTTGAATGCCGATTGAACACAAAGAATGTTGGACAAAGTATTCCAATTTGTTAGCATAACTCCTTTTGGATTTCCGGTAGTTCCAGATGTGTAAATTAGTGTGTTGAGCGCAAATGGGTCGTCAGCGATTTCAAATTCATTTTCACTAGCTCGGCCAGCAGCCACAAAATCGCCCCACGCGTGAACTTCAACACCTTCTGGAGGCAACTTGTTTGCTGCTTCATCACCAAGTAGTAGGATACCACAGTTAGGCCATGATGCAGCATCGCTTGGAAGATTATCAACCAACTTATCTAGTACTGTAGTATTAGCAACTGCAAGTAGTGAAGGTGTTGAATCACCTAGGATATAAGCCCACTCTGAGCCATGTTGGTGTGTGTACATGGCGGTATATGCAGCACCAATTGCGTTAGCACCGTATGATAATGCAGCCCACTCAACAGAGTTGTCAAGAATTAATGCAACTCT
>DUJK01000090.1:0-12894 GCA_013329925.1 Candidatus Poseidoniaceae archaeon | reverse complement strand
GTCTTGACTCCAAGGTCATTTAGACGCTTAGCCACAGATGTTGCCAATTCGCCAAATGTATTGTAGTCCAAATGTTGTCTAGGCATGCCAGGTTCTGGTATGTATCCAAAACAAGGTTCATTGCCAAATCTTTCAACGCTAGTCATTAGCATTTGGTATAGTGTTCTAGGGTCTTCTCCTTCAGGTCCGTCCCATTGTCGGTCGTCGGGCTGTCGGGCCCATGCCATCTTCTCTTCTGCCATGCACACTTAGTGTAGCGTGAGGCACTTAAAACCGACGCCTGCGATTTTTGGCGTTTTTCAACGATTTTCTAATACTGAAATGACATTTTCTCGCCAATCAGCACCATCATTTCGGTTAGCTAATGGGCTTGCAGGACTTGGATGCCAGCAGGAAGTAATAGCAATACTGCGTCCACTTTTGGTCACACCATCGCCAGATTTACCTGCATTAAATGCTAATCTCGCTCGTTTCTCTGCATATTTTCCGACCCCAATAATACGAGTTATCCCCATAATGTCTACAACTTGTTTCAAATGGTCATCACAGGCTTCAAGGATTGGCTTCATTACTGCACTTGGTAAATTATCGGGAGTTAGATTTTTACCTGTTTCACCAAGTAAAAGTAAGGGGCAGTGATTAACCACAAATATGTTTGAAAAAACCGCTTTACCATCGCCAAAGTGGTTGAACATCAACGACCATAAACGTTGACCTGACACTTCCTGTCGTTCAAGTTCTAAACCGATAATTGGACGTTTGGGGTGAGCATTTGCCGGCGTGGATAATTGATGTGGTTCAATTTCTAACTTATCTCTAGCCATTTGCGTTGAACCAAACGGCACGCCACTTTGAGCCATACCCCATGGTCCAGGATTCATCCCTAGCAGCAATGTGGTAGCGCCTAGTCCACCCCATTTAGTGAGGTATTGTTGATGGTGTGGCCATGCATAATCTAGTGGGTTAGTGGCATGACATACTGGTGTTTTTCGTTCAATCCTAGCAATTGATTTGTCGCAAATACTGGACAGTTGTTGCGCTGCCTCGATTAGTTTGTCAACCGTATCCACAATACTTGTACCGGTAGATGATACATGATACTTCCGAGAGTCTAGCCCTTTACTTTGTGAAGTAAACCTTGAACTCGTCTTGCCAATCCACACCTGCTGTCTCAAACCATGCCTTAGAGTTGTCAAATGATTTTTCTGAGCCTTTACGCTTTAGTTTAGCCCGCTGACTAATTAATTTCCACGCAGTTTTACTACCTATCCCTGGTATTGCTGATAGTTGCTTTTCAGTGATATTATCGTGGTTAAGACCAATTTCCATACCGGTAATAGATCTAGCGCCGTGACCGGTGACCAATATATCGGAAGATGATTCTAGTGGTATTAGGTATTCAGTGCCGATGAGAATTGGATAAGCCCCTATTTGCCGGCCAAAGGTGATTCCTGCTTTACCATGGCAACTTTGGTCCGTATGTTCAGAACCTAAATGTGCAGGTAATCTTGTTCGGCCACCATGCGATTCCCAACGAACCGAGCGTAATATTTGCCCTAGTGGGAATAATTGTTCTAGTAACGGTTTATCGATTTCATTGCGGACTTGTTGTTTGAAATCATTGAATTCTTGTTGTGGTATTTCTTGGAATCCTTCCCCTTCAACTTGCCTTATGTTGATTCTTCTAAGGAGTAACTTTTCGCTTCGTAACTCTTGTAATAAGGCGAAGTTTTTGTGATAAGTTTGTTTTGTTTCACCATTTAATCCGGCAATAAAATTTAGCCCGGGCAATAACTTTGGTAAACCTCTTGAACCACGTTCTGCGCCATATTTATTGATTAGGCGAATGGCGGTTTTCAATTGATTAGGGTCACAATTTAGCCAATTTGCTTCGTGTACAGCAGTATCTGCTGATTCAAGACCAAACGACAATACAGCACCATCAGATAATGTTTCTACCAAAGTTTTGGTTATCGCTTCAGAAGGTTCTAGGTTTTCGGCAATAATTGAGGGATTTCCATTATCTGTATGGAGGATTTCTAACCGTTCATCATCACGCAGACCATGTAATAGTTTGGCTATTGGCTCTGGATTAGGAACTGGATACTCTAGTTCCTTTACTCCTTCAGCCATATAGGTGTAGGTGTCAGTCATGCCGCCTAATCTAACGTGTTTTACTCCAAGGTCATGAGCTAGTTTCACTTCCTGAATAATATCTTCAGGAGTACGCCAAACCGGCACACCCTTTTTCGGCTCGATACAGAATTTACAGCCTCGCTTGTATCGAACACAGCCTTGGTAGACTTCTACCTCATACGTCAGTGGTCCAGGATTGTTTTCCCCACCTAAGTCAGGGTGGAATCTAACCGCCTTGCTCTGCGCACCCAAGTGCGCCCATTTGGTCCACTGTTCTGCGTCTCTGCGCATGTGTTTCCAGGTGCCATTGTTGAGATAATTATCTAATGTAGCATCGGTATCTCGAACTGCTAAAAATAAATTTTTACGCAGTGGATTCCAACCTTGATGCCGCCATCCTCTGATTGCCCAGCCGCCAAGTATTGCCGGAATTTCACCTGGTAAAGCGCGAACAAGTTCTTTCATTTCTCGAACTGAAATGGGTGTGCCGCGAAGGTACTTTCCAGGAACTACTGCTCCGGCGATGCAAGCAAAACCATCCAAACTAGCCATCATTTCCTCTATACCAGATTGACCTTTTCCTCTAACAAGTTCTCGCCATTGATCGATAGTCATATACTCGTACTCAACCTTGTGCTGCTCTAATACTCCGCACAAATACCGTATATGGAATCCAACATAAGGCGGAACGCCAAAAGCCGCTGGCTCATCTTCGTAACCATCGAGAACTAACCATTTTGGTGATTGGTGCTCGACCATGGGCCATGCTTGAAGTTCAACACTTCAATCCTTCTTGCTACGATGTCTAGGCTTACGCTTTTTTGCGTCTTCTTCTTCCTCACGCATAGCGCGTAATTCCCTTGAAGTCTTACCGGAATTATTGCCACCTTTTTTGTCGCCGCCTTTCTTTTGAGATAAATCGACTCTTATTTTACGTCCAAGAACTTCGGTGCCATTCAATTGCTTGATAATTTCATCACCCTTGTCCATCTCTTTGACGGTGATAAAGGCAAATCCTTTCGGTCTGCCGCCATTATCGGTAATTATATTCACATCAACTACAGTTGCATGCTGCTTGAACAAATTCTTCAACGTATCATCGTCAGCCTTGAACGGTAGATTTCCAACATAAAACTTCAGTCCAGCAGGTTCTTTGCGCTTTTCTCGCTTACCCTTCTTGTTGTCACTATCTGCATCTCTAACTCCAATGCGGCGTCCGTTAATTCTGTGGCCATCCAATTCTTTTGCGGCCGCATCAGCAGTAGCTTTGTCGCCGAAGGTGACAAATCCGAAGCCTCGGTTAGCACCGCCATCATCAGTTGGTACGAAACAATCACTCATTTCACCAAATTTAGAGAATAGATCACGTAATTCATCTGTGCCAATTTCACGAGGTAGGCCGCCGACAAATAATTTACAACCAGGCTTTGCCTTCTCACGTCGACCTCCACCACCAGATTGTTGTCCTTCGAAGCGGAAGTACTCTCGGTCTCGACCATCTTCACGGAAATCTTCTGCTATGAACGTCGCTCTGCCAGATGGTCCTTTAGCGAACAAAGACTCTGCCTCACTACCCCATCTTTTACCTGAATTGTTTAGTGCGCTAGCACCTTGGTCTAATTGTGCAAAGCCAGCGGCAAAATTATCAGCCAATGCTCGGAAAGAACGGTAATTACAACTTTGACAATTGACATTCCAATCGCCTTGAAGGTCAGCAACCAATGTATCACCACATGATGGACAAATAGCGTGTAATACGCCACAATCATTGCGTTCACGGAAATCTATTCTAACTACAGGAGATACTTCCTTTACTAGAGCACGACAAACATCCCGGCGCCTTACTGCATCAGCAGTTTGGTGCATGTATCTGTCAACTAGGCCAGTCACATGAAAATGTCCGTACAAGTGCTCAGGTAGTAGACTGCCGGGCTTACCTTCGATGCATAGAATCATGGCTTCACCATTTTTCTCATTGAGTTTTTCGACTCGACATATTACCGTGTCACCAACTTCAGGAGTGCAGACTTGCTTAACAGCAGTGACTGTAGCAATCCCATCAGCGATGATAAAATTACCAACAGCAGTCGCTAGTATACGACCATCAACTTCGATTGTTCCTTCACCAGCCTCACAATCTGAGGTGGTTGATACTTGCATTCCCGGGGTGACGAGGCTCGCCGTCATTTTCATCATTCCTAAGCAATTGTGGCCCGGTATAGGTCGCACAACCTTCGCTTATGTTGACGGGCGAGTTTATCCCTTTTCAATCCATCATACGATTTTGTCAAGGCTTATTCATCCTCATCAATGATTTTTGCATCGCCAGGAAGATGGAATCTCCAGCATTTAACTTGGGTTTCGCCCATTTTGCGACTTTGATGAGAATACTTTGGGGGTAATCGGAAATTACTCTCAAACACGATTTCCCAATCATATCCGTTAGCTTTTGCAATGCCTTTGAGGTGGCTGGCTTGTTGCGAATGGAGCACATACATTGATTTGGGCTGTAAACTAAAACCATATTCAAGCAATGGACGGTCGGCTTTTGAACTTTGAAAACCCCAAGGCGGATTCATAATTACAATGTCAGCATCAGAATACTCAGGTACTTGTTCTTGGCCAATCATACACCTAACCGTTTCAATGGAGCAGTTGTGTTTATCCATTACTTTATCGGCATTTGACTGCGCCACAGATAATACCTCATGGTCTGCTTCAATCAGTCTCACATTACTTGCACCAATCATCGCACAGCCAAGACCCAGCACCCCATTTCCAGCACCGACATCAATTACAGTTTTACCTTCAAGGAGGTCTAACTGGTCAATTGCTAAAACAAAGAAAGACGCCAAATCACCTTCGGTTGAGTATTGTTCTAACTCGACAGAATGTTGAGGATGTTGTTGTAATTTGGACAACTCGATGGCCAAATGTTTGGGCCGCATCCAAAATCACCAACTTGGGGGCCGGTAATTTTGATTTTGTTGATTGTTGAGACGGGCTGCTGCTTCGGCTTGTTGTCGCATTGCTTCTAATCTGGCATAAGCATCGTTTTGCTGATTGTTCTGTTGTTGCATTTGCATCCTGAGCAAACGTATTTGTTCAGCCTCTGCTCTGAGCCTAGCCAACAATTGTTCACTTGGTTGGCCAGTTCCACAAAACCGGCAAAATCTAACACCATCATGGTGCTGATTGCCGCAGTTAATACAAAAGCCCATGTCATTCCCTCTTTCTCGTCATATTTGAGTCAATCGTTTTACTGTACTGCAGTTAGTTGCAAGAATACTGGCCAAGTTTCAAACCCAATTGCCATTGCACGCTCACTGATATCTTCCCATCTTGGGTCGTCCATCATGTCAGAAGGTTCCACTCCAGCCTCCAAAAGTTCGGTAACCAAAGCACGGAATTCAATCTCAACATCAGACATTTCGATTTCTGGTTCAGCCTCAACAACTTCTGGAATTTGAACGTTTTCAATTGGACTTTGAGGGCCATCAAGAGATTCATCATTTGATTTAATTGGTTCAGCCGCTTTCTCGGTTTTTTGGTGGGCAAAGGGTAATTCTACATTGACCACTTCTTCTACTTCACTTGCCATTTCTTCCAGCATTTGGTCTGAGAAATTATCCATCACCGCGTCCAAAGATGCCTCATCTTGGGATTTAACTTGCGGTGGGAGTGTTTCAACAGGTGTTGCTTGCTGGATAATTTTAGCCTTCTTTTCAAGACGCCCAACACCTAGAACCTCGGCTTGTTGTCTTGCCAACTCTGCAGCTTGTCGCCTTGGTAAAGATACGAAACATTTGCCCGGAATAGACTTTGGCGGGAATGGTAGGTAATAACGTTCAAGTGCATCTACATCGGGATGTCTAAAGCATAACATACTAATCGGTTCAAAACCACGCTGCGCTGGAACTCCCATCGAAAAAGGTACAGGTAATACATCGATGGTGCTTCTTAGCCATTTTTCTTGAGACATTAATTGTTGCATCCAAGGTCCAAGATCGGAACTAGCGATGTCAACGAATTGGTAAGAAGCAGAGCGAGGATCAAAATTCTGTTCTTCGAGCAGTTTAACCTCGTCTCGAGGGCGATGAAAAACAGTCATCACCGGTTGGCCATGTTCAATCATATCACCATGAAGTTCCATGATTTTTCGGTGTTTGCGGGGGAACATCAGTAAAACAAGCAGCCGAGCAGCGTTTTCGTCCCATATCTCGCCCCAACGAGATTCAGCCTCAACATATAGTTGGCCAATGGTCATGTCTGGTATCAATGCAGTGATTCCCATAGCGCACCGTGTTGATGGAGCAGGAACAATACTTTAGGCATACCGTTTTGTAATTAGGAATTTTCTGTGAGTAGAAATTCAGCTAAATATACCAATCCGCCAGCTGCACCACGTATCGTATTGTGTGAATAGGCGTGGAATGAAACCGTATCACCTTCAACTGATAAATCTCCAATAACAATTGCCATACCAGTCTTCAAGTCATTAGAGGGGCTTGGTTTTGATGAGAAGTTTTCCCCATCGCTCCACAAGTGATCATCAGGGTTTACTCGGTCAACTAAATGAATCGCTTGTCTGGGCTTGCTTGGTAGTTCATAGCCAATATCTAGGTCTTGTAATTGGTCGATTATTTCAGTTAACTCGAGTGGTTTTTGAGTTTTGAGTGTGACAAATACTTGATGTCCATCACGACGTGCGACTCGTTCGCAGTTGATATCGAGAGATAATTTGGCTGGAGTTACTAATTGGTTTTCCATACTGCCTAGGACATGGAGTAATTCAGCAGAAGTTTTGTCAGCTTCTCCATCAATGTTGGGATTGACATTTCCAGATAGTGCTTGCTGGTCGAATAATAATTGCCAACCAGCACCCGAGAGAGCTTGTTCACTACGCATTTTAACAGAAACAACAGTCGATAATTTAGCAATGGCAGCAACTGGGAGCGCAAGTGGAATCAATGTGCAATTTGTTGCACAATAATGCTTACTTGAGTAATTATGGTGAGGATTAATCTCAGGTATTATCATTGGTATATTCGGCTTTCTTCGGTAAGCACTTGAGTTGGAATATACTGTGATTCCACCATCTACAAGAACCTGTTCTACAGATAAAGCAATTGAGGAGGGGAGTCCAGAAAAGGCAACCTCAACACCTAATGATTGACAATGTTGAGTTAAGTTTGGGCCATTAGCGTCAATGACAAGCAATTCTGGTAAATCCGGTCTAATCTCATCTAATCGCCACGGAATTGAGGATAGTTGTTTGTCTGCCGATGAGGGGCTGCCAGCAACTGCGACAATCTCGAACATGGGATGATTAACAAGCCGTTGCTGTAGTCTCTGTCCGACTAATCCGCCGGCACCCAACACCAAGCATTTACGACGGGTCATGTCTCACCCTTCTAGTCATCAAATTTGAGCCCTTGCTTAGTTCATGTCGAGATTGCCTTTGCCGGTTACAACTTCAATAGGGTCACCAAAGATTCGACGAATAAGCAATTTTTTGAAAATAGCCCATCCATCCACTACAGACCCTAATTTTGCTTCGCCAAGCCTTGCCCGGTAAGTAATTGGAATTGCTCCGAGAATCAACTCCTCTTTGACGCATGATGCAAACATTTCAGCCTCTATTTCAAAACGCATTGAATTTAATTTCAATGATGCGATGGCTTTTTTTGAAAATGCCCAGTAACCGGTGCAAAGATCATTAGCGGGAACGCCATACAATCCAGAAGCGATCCAAGTGAGCATATGATTGCCAAAATAATTCAATTTAGTCATTGCATTTGGCTCGATATGACCTTTAAGTCGGTCCCCGATAACTACATCATTTGATTCAAGTAAGGCGAGTAGATTGGTAATTTCCCCAGCATCATAGGTCCCATCTGCATCCAGCATTACCAGGGCATCGTGCTTTGAGGAGAGAAATTTAGTGAAACCTGTACGCATCGCCGCGCCCTTTCCAGTACCTGCTTGCTTGACCACTTCACACCCATGCTCTCTAGCAATCGCAATAGTTTCATCCTCACTTCCTCCGTCAACAACCCAGATGTTGATGTTCCAACCCATATGAGCTAATTTTTTGGTTGGTATTTCAGGCAGCACGTTACGTAGCCCCTGCTCCTCATCTAAAGTAGGAAGCATGACTACAAGACTCTTCATCAGTCTTGAGACCGCCAACTTAGTTTTGATGCCTTCGTCGGTTTTAGGGGTTAAATGTCTATTTCTATCCAATGAATTCTAATTCCAGTTACGTCAAATACTCTGTCACCACGTCCAGATAGGCCGGTTGGATTTATCCATGAACTTGAATCAGTATCGCTATCCCATTCTATTTGCATCGTCAACTGATTTGTTGTTTGGTTAATCATGAAACATTCACTATGCCATCCAGATTTTGAGGCATCAATGGTGATGCTATTTGATGGTAAATCTAATGCAAAAGAGTCTATGCTACCAACCGACTCAAAAAATAAGCAAGCATTTGAATTGATAAAAGCAGTCCTAGGCAACTCAAATGATATTGAGGTATCTGAACCCTCTTCAATAAATGCTCGATAATCTGGGTTCATGTTAGAAATTGTGTTGAAACGATGATTGCGCCAAGGATCTACTCGCATTTCACACCCATCCTGGCAAGACTCATCGATTACCGGAGCAAGCATCGCTTGCTTGGAATCTCCTGCAAGATTAAATTGCCATAATCTACTGCCATCCGCTTCTTCTAGTACGCTCCAATATCTGGACTGGGCTAGTTTCCAACCAATTGTGCCGATTGGTGAACTTATTGCGTAATCAATTCCTAATTGCTGGATTTTAGTGATGTTGTCATGTAAAATGCCCGAGGTAGCTAGAGGATGAATTGTTGACTCCACATTAACTAAACCTAGCGTTGGTATGCTGGTTGTAGCAATATTTGCTGGGGTGTCATAGAAATGCCCCCAATGATTATTTTCAGTGTAAACTATGCTGCCACTGGGTAATTTTTCTAAGTACTCTCGCAGAGTCAGATCTCCATTAGTAATCGGTCTTAATTCCTCATGCTGAGAGATTTGAATGACTATAGTATTGGCTAAAAGTATTCCAACTAACACTGATGCACTGAGTACTTTTGCGATATTCTGTTTGATGGTTGGGTCCCAGCCTATAGATAATAATCCCACTTCTTCATCTAAACCGGTCAACACTGTTGAAGGGCTAATCCATAGAGCAACTAGTGCGGCAAGTGGTACATGGAAAGCGTGCAATCCCATAGAATACAAGGTGTAGGATAACAGAGAGAGTACAGGAATACTTTGTAATCCTTCAATTATGTGTATTGAACTTAACACCCACAGCATGGCAGTACACAAGATAAGTAATCGGCCTTCAACTGTCCGGCGTAACTTAAATCCAGCAATGGTAGCAAATGCTAGTAATAATCCATTGTAGGTCAGTAATGGTTTGCCACCTTGCCATCCATATTCGGCAAAAACAGCCTCATCTAGCATCCTTGGCGCCAATAACACAATGGAAATAGCCACTGCAATGGTCAATAATATTGAACAAGCAAACAATAATCTTTGGATGTTTTCGCCATATTCTGCTCGCAAACTGAGGCCAATTATTATGTGGGCAGCCATTAAAATTCCTAGATATATTGCTCCAGTGGGGTGAATAAGTGCAACACAAGAAACTGCAATGATAAATCCTCTAGTGTGATGTGTTCCGCGGTTAGAGGATGGTCTAAGTAACACCAATAGGCCGACTACAAGCCCTAACTGGCTGGCTACTGTTGGAAATCCGGAATCATAAGTCTTGGCAAACAGGCCAAAACCAAGTGCTACAGCAATAAAGAACTGTCCTCCAGAACCATGATGGTCCATTGCTCCAGCAAGACCTAATATCAGTATTGCCAGTGTATAGTGCCCTAAATGGAATACTGCAGTACCCGAGTCAATTCCAACCGTTTCTTGAAGCCATCCAGCCAATGCTGGAAACGCCGGAGGATAAGTCCAAAATCCTTCATTTGTTCCAGTTAATATCAAACTACCATTTTCGGCAATTTGTCCTGCTAGGACTGCAAAACCAATCCAATCTACGCCAAAGGGTAATTCTTGGATTAATGGCAGTATAGCTATGCTAATTACCAAGATTGCACCAATGATATAACTATGATTTGACCGATGCGATTGAAACCATTGTTGCGTGTTAACTTCATCGGTGATTTCTTGATCGTCGCTTGGTAAAATTACCCCGTGCATTGCTGCTTCAAGTTTTTGCCATTTTGTCAAACCCATATCGACATTAACTCGTCTTTTGAGATGAGCAATCGCTAAGGTATTCAGCAGTAAAATACCTGCTGAAGCAAGTTCCCAAGTCCATAGACCTGACAGCAAGATAATCCCGCAGGTGCCGTATATTAGCAGCAAACCCAAGGCTGGGCTTAGCATTGCTTTTCGCAGATTATCCGCAGTGCCGTCTAGCACTTTACATAGTGCGTATCCCGGAGTGATACTAATTGCCAACAGGACACAGTAGGCAACAAGCATAGATTGTCCTAAGACAACTAGGTCTTGACTTTTCGGCCAAGAATCAAAAATATCCACCCGTTAGCATAGTTATGGTCGGAAGTGAAACGGTGTTTCATCCAGTAGTTTTGCTACCCGATGAATATTGGGTGTTTGATTTTACCAAAGGGCCAAACTCCAACTGGCAATGCCCATTTGATTATCAAATTGGTCGCTATGACGAATACAGGCCTGGCATGTATACTACAGACTTATTTTCAGGTGAACGTGATTTACATGTTGGATTAGACATTGGTGCGCCAGTACATACCAATGTTTACGCGTTTGCCGACGGTGTAGTGCACAGCCTTGGCGTAAATCCCGAAGCCGGCTCATACGGGCCAACTATCATCACTCAGCATGAACTAAGATTGCCAAAGTCTGTTGATTCAATGGAACTGAATCCAGTAAGAAAATTCTGGGTTTTACACGGCCATTTGTCTACAGAATCATTGACCATGGTGAAGGTTGGCAGCGTAGTGAAAAAAGGTGAACTAATCGCAACAATCGGTAACGAAAATGAGAATGGTGGTTGGCCGCCTCATCTTCACTTACAGATCTCCTATGAACAACCTGTGAACAATGATCTTCCAGGGGTAGTTAAGCTAGCAGATAGGGATGCATCACTCAAAATTTATCCAGACCCGAGATTAATTATCGGCCCGGTATATTAGGCTAGTAATATCAATTTTGTTGGTCAGCCAAGAATTTCTTAAGAGATATTATTGGGTCAATTGATGAAGGGTCTTTCCCATGGACTAATCCTAGCGCAATACTCAACCAATCCATGACGATGCAAAGATGTAACAGGGCTTCCAGTAAAGTTTCACCCTCACCGTGAATTCGCCAAGCCATATCACTTGGAGTGTGGGCAATCATCCATTCTAATCGCTTAAGAACTCTTGAATGCATACCATTCCAAGTTAGGAATAGAATCACATTTTCACCGACATTAAAATCCGCATCGTCACCAACTCCGCCCCAAGCCACACTTTCATTGTGGTTCATTTCGGGATAGACTCCAATTCGGGCGAATCGTGCCGAATTTTCATTCAATTGATTCTTAAATCTGATTAGGGCAGGATTAAGTTCAGACGGTCCAAGTAAGGCAATCGGTTGGGTTTCCATGTATGCTATTAATTCTAATAAGTCAGATTCTTGATTATTGATGAAATCATATTCTTCAACTACTGCTTGGAGACGAGTTAACATAGCCTGATCATCATTATCGTTAGGTATTATTCCTAAGCATCTAAACAATGCAAGTTGCCGACCAAATATGTGACCGAATGCTGAGCGTGGTGGTTGTCCGCCAATCGATGGAATAAGGTAGCAGTTGTAATGTAATTCAGCAAGGCCAGACAGTATTCCACCGGTTGAAATGACGATTACTGTAGCACCTGATTTCAGGGCAATTTCTGCCGCCTCAATCGCTTCCTCTGTATTACCGCTATGAGATGTTGCGATAACTAACCATTGTTCATTCCACCATGCAGGTATGACGTAATCACGTTGGACGATAACTGGGATAGATCCTTTCAAATCACAGATGCTAGATAAGAAGTCTCCTCCTGCAGCAGAACCCCCCATTCCTAAAGCAAGAACTCCTTGCCATTGTCCATTGCCAATTTCTTCAATCCAGGGGTATCGGTCAACATTTACTGCGTTTAATCCCTTTCGAATATCTTCAACAAATGCGCGTGTAAAACCAATCATATCTTCGCTATCAAGGGTAGATGCGATTTGATTAATGTCAAAGTCCGCCATTAAACAATGCTAGACATTCTAGTTTTTACTCTATGCTATCATTTTCATCAATAGCCATGTGATGTAGTGCTATCCATTCACCTTCAATACGAGCAATCCTGATTGATTGTCGGCCATTATGGTCCCACGGCAATTTTACTGAAGCCATCACCCAAGTATTTGGGTCAAGAAATTCCCCCACAGAAGCATCCTGATTGATTAAATCCACAACTAGATGTTCAGCCATTTGCGATACTACTTGAGCCGATTCTAAGTCACGCCATGAAGCACCAGTTCGCTCTTGGCGGTCTACTCGCTCAACAATAGCCCCATCCTTGGTCCAAGATGCTGGTCTCCAAAAGTTGTCCCGCCACCTAATGACATCGCCTAAATCATAGCCTGGTTTTCGATATAGTAGAGTGAGTCTTGTTACATCGACACCATCTTTTCG
>DUJK01000182.1:2547-2688 GCA_013329925.1 Candidatus Poseidoniaceae archaeon | reverse complement strand
CGAACTTTATGATGGTGATAAAACTGTAACAGCAACCACAATACCCAGTTTGTTATTACGTGGTCCAGATAATGACTTAATACAGACATATGTAATTTTAGACCAATCACCAGATGTGTTGAACTGGAATGAACAATCAAT
>DUJK01000182.1:0-2209 GCA_013329925.1 Candidatus Poseidoniaceae archaeon | reverse complement strand
GCAGCCTTTGACCGCTATGCTGGTAATGGTTTTACCGCTGGAGAAGATTCAGCCTATACTCTAGACCTAGCGGGTGCTTCGATAGGTAAAGATTCCAGTTTAGACGATATTTTAATCAGTCAATCTGATGAAAGAAGTAAGACGGTAACTATGTCCTATGAGGAAATTGATTACCGAATAATACAGGGCGGATTTTCGTTAGAAAATTTATCCAACATGTCACAATTATCAGAAAATATGGAACAGATTTTGTTTCTACAAATAATGTATGCTGATATGATGGATATCGATTTGTCAGAAGTCGATTTCTCTAGCCAGGATATAAGTTTCCGTGACTTTGGAAGAACAGACCTCTCTGGTGCCGATTTATCACAAACCAATCTCATGGGTGCAAATCTTAGTGAATCATTAATGTTGACTGTTGATTTAACTGACGCTAATTTATCCGGGGCTAACCTGTCAAATTCTGTGTTCTTTGAATTCGGTGAAGGAAGCTTAGCAGGTGCTGATTTATCAAACGCAAACTTGAGTGGAATCTTTGGTGATATTGATTTATCAGTTGCTAATGTGGATAATGCAATTTGTCCAGATGGCACTACTGCCAACGCTACTGGATGCCATTACAAATACAATCCAAGTCCTACTCCGTTACTTGAACCACTATTCCTGATTGGTACCCAAATAGAATTTATCACCACACCGTATAACGTTTCAATAGAGTATATGGGCCTACATGAATACATTCCAGGACTTTCCTCACCATTAATTGCTGATTCAGTTATTATTGGGGAATCTACCTGGCGCAGTTTCATCGGAAATGATACAGCAGACAGACATAATTCAACCAATTGGATCTACCAAATAGATGGTCTGAGTGGCGATGCGCTGCAGGCATTAGGTTCTAGAATCGAAGCAGATTCACGAGTCGCTGAAGTCAATGATTGGACTAGCGAGCACGAAGCAGTTGAGAGAAATGGGGGCCTGATTTTCGGCACTCCAGGTTTACTTTCATTGCAGTTTGTCGTTGCCAGTATTGCTGCAGTAGCATCTAGTTTTGTGTTCTTATCTTTAGTGTTAAACCAACGTAAGAAGGAATTAGCGGTTCTACAAGCAATCGGTGCTAGTCCTACGCAAATTTTGCGACTGGTACTGTTTGAGATTTTATCAATTATCATGGTTTCAATGTTACTCGGACTTGTTTTGGGTATTGGTTTGGCCTTCTCATTCAACGGATTCTTTGATGTATTTGGTTTCATTTTCCAATTATTTGGTGGCGCTTCAACCAATATAAGCCGTGAATTAGTTTATCCATGGTTTGAACTAACCTTGGTCTCACTAACGGTATTTGCTGCGGTGGTTGTGGCATTATTGCTGACTACTAGAAGGGCGCTGAAATCGGACCTAGCCATGGTCTTGAAGGGGGAATGAAAATGGTTGATAGTATTCTTGAAGCATCCTCACTATATCACGTCTATGAGTCAAAAGCCGAGGATGGAAACGTAGTTGCACTGCGTGGCATTCATATCGATATTAAAGCGGGTGAAGCGATTGCTGTGGTTGGGCCTAGCGGCTCAGGCAAATCTACTCTAATGAAATGTCTCGGTGGTTTGATGAAGCCTAGTTCAGGTTCAGTGGTGATGGCTGGTAAGAATATGACAAGGTTAAGTGGTAAAGAACTAGTTCACCTACGCCAAAAGACAGTATCATTTATTTTCCAAGAAGGTAATTTGTTACCCGATCTAAATGCTAGAGACAACGTTGCACAACCGCTCAGACATCAAGGAATGTCTTCTAGAAAGGCGCTAAAACTTGCAGATGAGATGCTAGACCGGTTGGGAATTTTACCAAGAGCAAAAGCCTTGCCTGCTAAGTTAAGCGGTGGAGAGCAACAAAGAGTAGCAATTGCTAGAGCGCTTATTACCAATCCTAGATTGATTTTAGCTGATGAGCCAACCGGCGCACTAGACCCTATTACTAGCAGAGAAGTATTGGCATTATTCAAGGAGTTACACGAAGAAGATGGAGTTTCATTCCTCCTTGTCACTCACTCAAAGGAAGTAGCCTCATTCGCCGACCGTTCCCTAGAACTACGTGATGGAAGATTTGTTGCTGAACATGGTGTTGGTGTTGATGTTGAGGACTTGAGTAGAGACCGTGAATTGATTATTGATGAAACTGGTACGGTAACATTACCTCCAGATATTTTGCT
>DUJK01000144.1 GCA_013329925.1 Candidatus Poseidoniaceae archaeon | reverse complement strand
CGCTAAACGTTTGAGAGATGCTCGGGCCCACGTCAGGATTATGAGAAAATATCCAAAGCGTCGTAGGAAAGGGCCCGATTTAGATTTTATTGGCAGTTCTACAATGGTACTCGCAGTATTACCATTATGGGTAATTGCCATAACAAGCAGTCTACCATTTTTGTACTTATTCATGACCACCAATGATAGGAATTGGAACGAGATTGAAACGTGGTGGCAAACAAATGTATTGTTGGTCTCAATTTTAATGATTTTAATCCAAGAATTAATTCTTTGGCGCGGTCCTTTGGGTGTTGTCAATCGGAGCGCCCTACTAACTAGTGAGGGTAACAGAATTGTGGTATATTTTGGTCTGAAAAGTTTAATTTTATTATGGAGTTTATCGTTATGGCGTGGCCTAATTCTTGGAATTGTCGATGGAGTTCTGAAGAGAAACGGTCACGATTTCTAACTCAAGCCTTTATCTCTTCAGCCTCTGGAGAATTAGCTGAATAATTTAATGCAAATCCAAAGGCCATTAGGCCAATAGTTACCGAGTATACTCCTGGGTCAATCCAACCAGTAGCACAAATGCCGAAGTATAGGTAGTTGACTACACCAAGCAATAAACACCATGCGCCGAGGGTTTTGAACCAACCACCAAGGTCTGGATCGGCAAGTGCCATCCAAATGTCATTGACAAAAATAGACTTCAACCATGTTTGAATACCGCCTTCTTGGCTGTTTATGGTCCTTAAACCGACTGCAGTAAGTCCGCCACAAAGTGCCATAAATACCACATCCGAGATTACAAAACTAGGTGCAGTTGTTAGGTCTTCAAAAGCCTTGTTTGTTGCTTCAAAGGTAAATACCCCTGCCCAAGAAACTCGGTAATTAGGGTGAACTTCACCCATCAAGTTGAGTACAGCTAGGAATAAACCTAACAGGCCAATTCCAACGAACCAGTTTGACATAGTTTTGGATGGGTTCAGAATCATCTGAACAAATCCTTGTTCCGTCTCGTTAACTTCGCTCATGCGCTGCCCACCTGCCATGTGATTATAAGTACACCGAACCATAAAATAATCTCAAAATCACAATCTTGTTTGGTATTTGTAGATATTATTGAACATTCCTTGTAACTCTGGTTCGGAGTTGGTCATTATTTCGCTTGGATTAATGTTTTGTGGAATGCAGGAATTAATCTCTTTCGAGCGTCCATAGCGTCCCTTGCTTATTGTTCTGGCAGTAATTAGACCCAGCATATCCAAATTAGAGATTAAACCAGAAACCCTTCTTTGTGTCAAAGCATTGGTACCTAAGTATCGGCATGCTTGAGAATAAATTGAATAAACTTCTCCGGTTTGGATATTCTTCAAACCATTTCTTTCGTTGATTAAAATTGATGCAAGGACGATTTTTTGCTGGTTTGGTAATTTTGCTATTACCGGAGTCATTTGATCTGCTTCTATTTGGTGCTGAGCAATTTTTACGTGACTTTGTTCTACCTTTAGGGAGCCCCCTAATTCAGCTTTTTCTGCAGATACTCTCAGTAAATCAAGAGCGCACCGAGCATCTCCATGTTCTTGTGCGGCTAAAGCAGCACACATTTCAATAACGCCATCTCCAAGAACATCTTTTTGTAGTGCGATATTGACTCTTTCTCTGAGGATATCTTGTAATTGTTGGGCGTCATATGGGTTGAATATAACATCAAGTTGTCCAAGTCTTGATCTAACTCTAGGGTCTAGGAAATCGGTGAATTTCAAATCATTGGAAATACCAATAACGCAAGAACGTGCTTTCTTTAGCGATGAATTTAGGTTGGTTAGGTTGTATAACAAATCATCACCAGCCTTCTTGACAAGATGGTCGATTTCATCAAGAACAATAACAAATACTCCTTCTCTAGAATCCATACGCTTTACCAATTCTCCAAATACTCTGTCAGTCGGCCATCCAGTGAATGGAATCTCGTCTATTTCATAATCTTCGAGCAATGAGTTTCCAATGTGACTTAATACTCGGTATTGGGTATCGATTTGACGGCAATTGACGATTATCGATTGAACAGGACGATCTAATTGCTTACCCTTTTCTTCAAGTTGATTACAAACATAGTTGGTAACAGCTGTTTTACCTGCTCCAGTGACACCATATAATGTCATATTAGAGGGGATATGTCCTTTCAATGCTTCTACTAGGTTAAACGACAGAATTTCAATTTCATTCTTTCTATGTGGTAGATTGTCTGGATTGTAATTATGGCGGAGGGATTCCTTATTGGAGAACAGAGTGTTCCGAGAGAGATAACCATCGAATATGTTCTCGGTCATCTCTTCATTCCTCATTTAACTCGGCAAACGCCCCCAAAGGCAATTGCGCGATGTTCCCCCCAGTCCGAGTCCCCCTCATAAGTATGCCTTATGGATTTGATTTTCAATCCCTTTTTTGGGACAAATCTGGGTGAAATTTATTTTTACTACTTTTCGCCAACATGCCAAAATTTATCCCATGAAATAATTGTTCCATCATCGACATGATAGACATTGTTTTGATGTTCTGGAAATACCTTCTCTGTTATTTTTTCAAAAGAAGAATTTGGTGAGTCGATGAAAGTATGAGTTATGATAAATTTTTTATCGGTATGTGTCTTACTTAATTTATCAATATCCGATGGCTTGTGATGGTGTTCACTTGGTACCCATTCAGGAATAGCCATCTCGATAATTATTAGTTCAGTATCAGATATTGCATTGTATAACAATTCACACGGGCCAGAATCACCACTATGAACAAACTTTGCGCCGTCAGCCGAGGAAAATGTATAGCCAAATGGATCTACTGAATCATCGTGTTTTACCGCAAATCTCTCCCACGACCACCCGTCTTCAGTTCTGCCATTACTATCTTCATTCCAACTTACTTTTTTCAATATCTTGTTCATTGATCCAGGGTAAGCAATGTCGCACAGTTGCTCAATACGCTGCCTAGCACCAGGTGCAGCAACTATAGTCAGCGGTTTAATCAATTCTCGATCAGAAATATAGGTCCTTTCTAGCAGCAGAAATGGTAGTCCGAATATGTGGTCTGCATGTAGATGAGTGATGAATATAGTTTCGATATCACAAACTTTCACTCCATGCTGTCGCAGTGAAATTAAAGCCGTTGGTGGAGCATCTATGATGTGACGCTTGTCAAAGATTGCAAATGAGTGATGTCTACCGTTTGGCAGGAAAGCATTTCCAGTGCCAAGCATCACTATTTGGTGCGCCATACTTTGCCCACAACGCAATAGGTATTGTGTTAATCGGTTGGAAATGATACTGCCTTAGCCTTGCTTTGATGGTATTTCCGAACCTTCAATTACCCCCTCCGGCAGGGGGCATTGCCCCTGATTGGGCAGTGGTGACTCTATGGCGGCCGATAATGACAATTCATTAGCAATCCTTTTTGGTTCACAAACCGGCAATGCCGAAGAACTCGCAGATAGCACCAAGAAACTGGCAGACAAGGCAGGTCTAGAAGCAAAAGTGTATGACATGGATGGCTTTGGAGCGGAAAATTTCGCTAATCACAAAAGAATTTTAATCATAACTTCGACCTGGGGAGAAGGTGAAATGCCAGATAACGCCGAAGATTTGTGGACTTCTGTTTGCGAAACCAATCCACAATTGAACGGAGTGAATTTTTCTGTTTGCGCAATTGGCGATACCTCCTACGATGAGTTTTGTCAGGCTGGCATAGATTGGGACAATAAA
>DUJK01000049.1 GCA_013329925.1 Candidatus Poseidoniaceae archaeon | reverse complement strand
ACAGGAACAATCATCGTTGACAAGAATTTCAATCAAAGAGTTTGGTGGGGAGACACCGATTGGAATGCAGAAATGGTTCTAGAAGACATACTGTATCTACTCGAGGAATGAAGATGCGTCGAAAAATATTCGCGATTGTCCTTGTTTCAATCATGCTATCTGGGTGTTTAGGGCAGAATGACAATGATATCGAGTTCAACGGGATAGAATATCGAGAACCGCCCGATGCACCTGATTTCACTCTACTCGACCAAAATGGCCAGGAATTCACTCTTTCTGACCTAGAAGGGAAGGTTGTCGTTGTGGCTTTTGTATACACTAGTTGCCCCGATATTTGTCTCGCTATTTCAGCAAATATGGCTTGGGCAAAAGCAAATCTCGGTGATGCGAGTGATGATGTTGTCTTCGTCTCAGTTACAATTGATCCCGCTCGGGACACAGTACAACATCTGTCACAATGGACTGAATCTAGAGGGTATAACTGGACACACCTGACAGCTGAAAGACCAAGTGTTCTGTTGGATGTTTATTCCTCATGGAATGTGATTGTTGACGATGAACACATTGCAGCCAGTGTACCACCTGAAGGTGCAATCAATCGAGTGGTATTCCTAAATTCAAGCAACGACACAATTGTTGTAGATTATCTAAACTCAAATTTACAAGTATCTGATACCGTCACTGATTTAGACAACAAAGCAAGAAATTCTGCTGAAGTCAATTTCTCGACTGAAGGGTGGACGTTGATGAATTGGAATCACACCTCTTGGACGTGGCAACAATCAGACGAAGGTTATCTTGACCAATTCGCTACACAGGATGACCACCTAGCTTGGGTTGCTTCAGGTGCAAACACCTCTCTGCTTCCGGTAGGTGTAGATTGTAATGGTAAAGGCTGGGTTATGGGTGAAGGTTCGAGTGCTCATTGCATGTGTGATGAAGGCTATGAGCGTCCGAATGGAGATTACCTGTCCTGTGTCTTAGAAGGCTCGGCAGATGGTGAGGAAACCAATCCACATGAGGAGTCATTGGGCGATTACGAAATAGGTCACTCAACAGTAACTTTTGTCCTAGATAAACAATTGCGAAAGAGATTAGCTTGGACTGGTACGGCTTGGGAATTAGACCTCTTCGTAGAAGATTTACAAAACCTAGCGAATGAGTGACATTGAGGGGAACCTAAGCATCTAGTATGGATGTAGGAAAATAGCAAGTTTACTTTTTACGTTAAATATGGGGAGAAGTTGCATGGACAAAGAGCAGGTAAGAAGCCTAACATTGGCTTTTTTGATGATTGGTAGCGTCATGCTAGGGCTTTTCTTTATTGGAGTGGAAACCGATGTTTCAGATCGCCCCCCGACAATTACTGCGGAAGAACCTGGAGATTTCCTAGTCGGAGAGGTGACAAGCGTTACAGTTACTGTTACCGACGAATCTGTTGATGAAATATACCTTGAAGTGTCTTTGAATAATGCAAAATTACCCGACACCTACCTCGATGAAAATGGACAATATGTAGTCGACATCACCGGACTAAATCCGGGCACTCATTCACTAAGCATTTTAGCACGAGATTACCTGAATCAGGAGACTAACTGGGAAACTGAATTTACAATTTCGTATCCAGATGAAGGAGACACTGAAATTATTCTTGATGACTTAGTAACCAATATTCAACATGGAGATGATGCAATTCTAACGGGAAACCTATCACATTCAACTATTGAATCATGTGATTTTATTTGGTCTGATTCTAATATTGAAGAAGAACAATTGAACGTTCCAATTGATGACAATGGGGGTTTCTCAATGATATTCTCAGAGATAACTAAAAATTTGACAATCACAATGGACGCTAAATGTGGCATTAACATCCTAACGGAGGATAGAGTTGCTGTGAATTACATCGTTCAATCATCGGAAAGCGATAATGGGAATTCAACAAACGAAGACAACGAAACAGTATAGCAACCCGAAGATGAGGAGACTCATCGTGCTGAGTTCTGGAATAATAGTTTGCACTGTCACGGAGATGATGTAACAGGCATCGATGACTACAATACTACTGAATTTGATAACCATATTTGTATATTAGAATACGAATATAATGAAACTCACATCATAATTCAGGCTAACGGACTTCCAGCTCATGATTTAGAGTCAGGGCCGGGATGTTGTACTTCTGCACAAGATCATGTATGGACAATTCCCTTAGAACCAACAAATAACTCTGAGTGCAAACCCTCTATATCGAGTGATGGTTGTGAAATGGCTCCAGAAAGAGGCCCCGTGGCTTTCGCGGTCAACGGAGTTCCCATATTCGGTCCAGAAGATGGGCCTGGAGGAGATGCTGTGGCTGGGCAAGAAGGGGAATATGAAGAAGATAGACAACATGTTTGGCTCGGTTTATGTCATGGCCACTCAGGTCCAGGAGGCGAGTATCATTATCATGCAGATGCAAACTGTGTTCATTGGCACCCTGATGAAGAACAATCTTGGAGAGATTATAGTTTAGAATCTTCAAGAACAATCAATGAACATTCGGGAATAGTAGGATTTGCTTTTGATGGATATCCAATTTATGGATTTGTAGGGTGGGGCGAAGCTGGTGAAGTCTCAGAAATGACCTCTTCATATCGATTGAAGGAAGGAGAAACGGGATATAACGGAATTGAGGATTATGAGTATGTTGCAGGATTGGGTGACTTAGACTCCTGTAATGGACAATATGGCGCAACCCCTGATTTCCCTGAAGGAATATATCACTATCATTCAACATGGGTAAATGGAGAAGAGGATTTGGGATTCCCTTACTTCATCCTCTGTTACAGAGGCATTGCTGAAACTAGTAATTACGACTCGGGACAGGGACAAGGAGGAGATACAGATTGTTCTGGTTACGGAGAAACTTGGGGACCTGGTATTGGACCTCCACCAGATGGTTGCGGAGGAGGAGGTCCCGGAAGTGGACAAGGACAATCAAGTGAGTCTGTATCAATTGCAATCCCGTGGTTCAACAATCCTCCCAATTCAGGAGCTATATTGTTGACATTGCTAATGATGGCGGTTGTTTCCGGAAGTGAATGGCAG
>DUJK01000078.1:1634-11093 GCA_013329925.1 Candidatus Poseidoniaceae archaeon | reverse complement strand
CATTATTGAATGCTAATTGTGAGGTACCTTGCAAAATAAACAACGCTACAAGGAAAATCACTCCCCATGCAGAACGCTTGCTTTGCATAATATATGCCCAGTTCCGCTGCGCTTTATTGCTTGGGGTATTGTGTGAGCCGGTAATCAAGTTCTATCTTTGAATTCTTCCCATGCCCAATCGCCAACTTCATGAGTCCAAATTTCAAACTGCCGATTACCATTATGATCGGTATACTTTAAATCGATAGCTATGACATAATTATCCCAGACCGTATGGCCCGCGACTAACATTTCAATATCATCACCAGCCACTGAAGAATGTGCCGAAATAGAATCGACATCAATACCCATGGAGTCTAAGATTTCACCTTCTAAAGATTGAAATTTAACCTCAAATTCAATATCGGTAATTTCCCTACTCCCCGTATTGTGGATTTCAGACATCACCAAGTGACCACTGCGTTGCATGTACAAAGTCTCAACCATTACTGAGTCCCGTGGTATTACCCAGTACCATGTGCTAAAGATTGCACCAATAAGCAACATTACCACCAATCCCGCCATTGCTACTCGATTTGGAGTGATTTCTTTTTGGAGATCTCTAACAAATTGTGCCGCGTCTTTTGAGGCTTGAAGGATTGCTAATTCTTCCTCAGTCATTTGAGTAGTCTCAGAAATTGAATCTTCATGGATGAGGAGTTCCTCTTCATCATTGAATATATCATCATTAACCATTTTATCAACCCAACATTGCAATTGTGCTCGCGATTAGCGAGGTGACTGGCTCGACCAACAAGATGTGTCTAGTCTCAACATTGCCACCTGTTAAGGTGCCAATTAATGATAAATCAGAAACCATTCCATTTACTCCAAGAGAAGAAGATACTGGAATTATACCGGTAAATTGAGTATCTAGCATTACTGCACGGCCGTCAAATTTAGCATCGCCAAAGAAATCAACATAGTAGCCTGGTTGTGAAGTGACTTGAGAACTTGCTACAATTCGGCCCGAGGTAATGTCTTCAAGAATTATTACAGGGTACTCATACGGCCCTCTCTTGATTTTTATTGTTGCAGATTTAAGGTCCTCTCCAACTAATTCCAGTCTGTCAACCATTACTCCTGGCTGTACTGGAATGTTGGTCTGTTTCATGTACAGGCTTTCAACCCCTTCGCCTGATGATGCAACCCTCATCCCCCAGTCATTAGTTGGTTCAAGTTTGAACGTTGAGGGCAACCCTTGAGCAATCATCAACACATCACCACGGAAGTCAACAGCTCTGCCACTAGCCTCTAAGTACAAGTCTAAGTCATCGCCATTGGAAGAATAGTCAAGGGTCATCATCCCTTGGAAGGAGGTGTCTTCTCTAATATCAAAGTCATTAGCAGGCACAGCTGATAATGACATTACGCTAGGTAAGTTTCGCATGAAAGTGGTTGCAGGCCACCAAAATCCATCGATATAGCGCATCTGTTGAATCATCAATTTTTCCGCAGAGAATTTACCCTGGGTTCTGAATTGTTCTGGAACATTCATAGATATGTTGAAAATATCTCCGATGGTTGCAGAAAACTCCATTGATTGAGCCACATCAATAATCAATGCTTCGACTCTAGTATCTTCGATTCTATCGATGAAAGTAGCATGAACAGAATCTAGATTAGAACCAAAATCATAAGTCATTATCACATTAAATCTTGGAACTATCAAATCATCTTGGGTAAAGAATACGGCATTTGCAGTAACATCATTTGGTTTAGTAGTATCTAAACCATCGATTACTAGGTCCATATCTGTCCCTTGTAATCCATTAATCACGATACTAATTTGCTCTCTTAGAGGTTTCCATTGCCCAAGGAATAGTTCGAATTCATATTGAGGAATATCGCCGATCATTCTAAAATCATACTCTAGAGATATTTCTCCTGCGGGTAGTTGCGGCAACCAAAGCCGATTATGCCAAGTACGGCGGAATTCAAAGGTGATTCCTTGTTCCTCTAACTGAGTTTCATTGAGTAAATTTCGTTCGAAATCATATATCGTTCCGTCCTCTAAAACGGCAATCAAAATCTCTGCCTGAGTAATGTTTGAACGTGTTAAGATGTCAAGGGCTGATTCTTCCTCGGCTTTGTCAATTTTATAGTCTGCTAGAATATCATTAGCAGATAGTAAATCTGATTGCGTGAAAGAAGGTAAACGAGACAGATTAAAGCTAAGTACTGAGGCTTCTTTTGCGTTCATGCCAATGCCATGTGCCCAGTTTGGTTCATCCAGAGGATTGCTGCCTTTTCTAACATCTACTGTTAGATTAAACGCCTCACCTGTCAGCAAATCAACGCCAAGAGAAAAGTCCTCTTCATCTCCCTCAGTACCAACTAAGTCTTTGGTGAAATCATAGATTAAATCGTTAACTGAAGAGCCAAAATCAACCAAATCTCCGAGGAAGAAAGATAATGATTCAATTCCTTCACCTTCATCAAAACTTGGTAGTTCAAGGCCAGACGAATCAACAGTACTTGGGAATGCAAGACTGATGTTTGATGGCAGAGGGTCTAACATAACGCGCCCATTCATACCGAGGAATTCGTCGTCATATTGCGACTCATCCTCGAGTAAGACGTAGAATGGTGAAGATTGGCTGCGAACCATTTCGATAATTGAATTGCCCTCTGGCCCCACAGCATCGGGCACTTGAGGTGAGTATCTTTTCAAACTAATTATATCTGAAATTTTCAAACTCAAACTAGCCTCTGAAGTATCTTGATTAACAAAGAATCTAAAATGGTCTCCATTCATAGTTCTTGCTTCAGTGGCGTTGGAAAGTTGGATGATTATGGAATCTATTGCTTCCCTTCCAGTATATCCAAGCGTATCCCCTAGGGTCAAAGAGAATTCATCGGGCAATCCATTTAGTTGAATTGCATTCTGTTGACTTGGGCTCTTACCACCATAGGTAATCGACTGAATTGTATCACTCGCTTGATATGTTACATCATTTGTGGTTTGGATAATTTTCAGGGTATCAGGACGATTAGAAATTCTGGCTGACTGAGTTGTCGCGGTACTTGAGTCGCCGTCTTGATGCTTGATATGGCCAATTAGAATTGGTTCTCCAGTAGAACCGGTAATCTCTAGGTCCCTAACATCTGTGTCTGGGTCAAATTCTTGAATCACGCTGGAGATTCCAGAAACGCGAATACTGATAGCAACTGGTACAAGTGGTTTAATTGGTTGATCATCTCTGCCGATTACTAATTCAATATTGGTGTCTTCGGCAATTAAAATGTGGTCTTGGCCCTCAATAACCGGGTTATCACTGCTTGAAAATGATAATTCAACTAAGCCAATTTCGGCTGTTTCTCGCGGGTTTCCAGCAATATTACCTTTCACTTGGTCATAACAGTGGATATGTAACTTGCCGCCTTCCGAACCGGTTGTGCTGACGATTAAGTCCGGTAGAGAATTGACTATATCCCCAATATCTAAAGCTACTTGAACAACACTTAGCAAAGCATTGTCAAATATCTGAGCAATTGAATTTAGATTCGGATTGTCGTAGTTAACTCGGTCAATACCTGTAGGAGCAATAAGGAAACTGCCCTCGACCAAAACAACCTCAGGTATGTCCTCAATTGTGAATTCTAACGATGAGCGGTCTGTAGCAACCCCGCCCCGCTCGAAGGTTGATTTGTATTCTAAACGATCAATCGGTTCAGAACCAACAATAGCAATCAGCGTATTGGGCGCCAATTCTTTCAGTGGGTTTACCGGCAGGGTTGGGTCATCGACATTTGGTGTGTTATCGCCAGAGAAATTCTTGATGGCGATGATTAGAGATAATCGTGAAGGCACTTCACCAGGTAAGTTAACCGACCCTGGTGCTTCTCCTATCATGGTGAAAATTGAGTTTATTTCCTCTTGAGGCATCGTTCCCGAAGGCAGACCGTGAATCCATGCTCGAGCATCTGTTATATTACCAAATGAAGAATCCCCTTCAGGTACATTTGCTCGATCCTCGAAATAATGAAGGTAAACATCTGAACCTTTGTCTGAATATATTTCTACAGAATCAAATGAATTCTCGCCTAAGTTATCATTTCTAATCGTTATGTCAACCTCTTCTGGCAACCTAGTGTCACCTATCTCAGGATGGAATCCAGCGTCCAAGTAACTCATTTCAAGAATCGGAGCTGCAGAACCGCTGCCATCGCCATCGAATCTTATGAAACCAACTCCAACGCCGTAGCCACATTTATGCTCGTGACTTGGGGCTTCATTATCAGCAATCGGGTCGTAATAATTTTCATCCTGACAATTTGTTTGCAGGTTTGTTCCTGGAGCATTGGGATTATTTATTTGCACAGAATAAGGAGCAGTTATCGATGATAGTGACAATTGGCTAGAATCGATGGCACCGATTAACAAAGATGCTAGGAATGTCACTAAATCTTGGGGGGCTACGTTAAATTCTATCCTTTCTATGCCGACTCCGAGGGTAAATTCGTGCGGGGGTTGAGTGAATCTAGTATCGATGACTATTGCATATGACTCTGAATCATCTAAAGTAATGTCAAATGCTAAACCTTTCATTAAACTGATTTCAAGGTGCTGAAGAGAATCCCACAGTGGGTCTGTTTGATCTAGTGCGGTCACTTTCCACTGGAAGGTAGGATTAATCCACAATTTCTCAATTATCGGTATTATCCCACCGCTAGTCTCAACGCCCCAACCATCGCCTTGATTCAAGATTCCTTCAATGGTTAAAGCGACTGATAAATCATCAGCTCCATCTCCATCAATATCGATATAATTTGAAAATAAAACTATTTGTCCATCGACAAATAATTCACCAGTAAATGTACCTTGTTGCCAGGCTTCGTACGAAGGGCCATTATCTCGTGAAGTGAAGTTTACATAAACGGCATAAGTATTCAGTCCGATAGCTAAAAGGCTACCAGGTGCTACATTATCTATGTTAAATAGTGTTTGAAACAAATTCCCAGGAAAGCCGTCTGGTTGTGTGGAGGCATCCATCAAAAATTCGTAGGGTCTAGGATGGTCCGGTGCAAAGGATGTTGAATCACGCATTGTTACTCCATCAAGAAATGAATTGGATATTGCTAGTGGGTCTTCGGGCAAAATCATGCGTGCGTTGGCATCGACTTGAGCTAGCGCACTTTCTGCAGAACTCGCAGCAATTAGAGCCTCCCCGTTCTCTGTCCTCATGTTCAGTGTTTCCATCAATGAATCTAAGACATCAAAGTCATCTCTAGTGATAGTTGTGTCTGCAGCAACCGGGTGAGATATTGATAATACCATTATCAAAATCAGCATTATTGCCGGTTTTCTTGGGTCGCCTGACTGAGGTAGCCCCGGTCTAACCAACCTTAGCGTACGCTCATCCATACCCTTTGGATGCATTCAACCTACGATAAACTATCCCCTCTAAGTTCATTCAATAGTCTAAACAGAGGGTGTTTTATTCAAACCGTAACTTGAAATCCTTGTTGCAGGAAGGGCAAGCTACGATTGCCTCATCGACCTCTGGAATTCGGATTTTAAACGAAAAATCACATATTGGGCAACTAACTTGCTTAATTGCTTCATCAATCACAACTGACTCAATTTGCTTATCGGGCTTGGAGACTTCAGGTACATCATCGATTTGACTCTTAACTTGGAAAGGCAGTTCAATCCCACCGCTGACTACTTCAGTAACCTTTACTTCAGCATCTTGCTCAGTGATAGAAGCGATTATTTCTTGATTCTCCTCCTCTTCAAACATTGCAAGTGCATCAGAAGCAGCCGTATGGGTTGCGGCGTTGTATTGTGGCTGAGGAGTAGCGACAACCGCTGGGGCGTAGGTATTTGCTGGGGGGGCGAAAGCAGAGCCTGTATTTACTTGGGTTTGGTTATTAGCGCCATATATGGATTGATACTCTGTTTGGAGCATTTGTTCTTGTTGAGATTCTTTGGTCGTAATTTCAATATTAGAATTTAGGCCAGATATCTGTGCAGCATCAGCAAAGATTGGAATTCTAGTCTTCTGTTTGACCATAGAAATATGTTGTTTTGCTTCCTGTTCTGACAGGCCTCTTCCCTGAAGTAATTGTACGGCGATTCCTGTTTGCCACCTACGGAAACCAATCATTGAAACCGCCATAACAACAACAAAGGCAAATAGTGAGATTACTATTACGCCAAACATACTTGTGGGCTGTGCAGCACTTGCAACCTTTACCGAAAAGGCGTGAGAATCTGAATTGCCTGATTGGTCAAATACTGTGACGACTATGTCTTTTGTACCGCTTTCAGGAAAGCTAATTTCTACATCTGAACCAACAAAATCTGGGTCATCTGTTGTATCTCCATTACCGTCATTATCAAACGAAGGATTGAGATCCCAATAATATTGTAATTGGTAAGATTGATCGTAAGCGTCGATGGCTGACATGCTAAAGGTTAGTGATTCACCTTCAATTATCGAAGAGGGCAACTGACTTTTTAACTCCATATTCAAGACCGGTTTTGAAGAATCATCTACAACTACATTAGCCGAAGTTTTACCAAAATTGCCAGAAATATCAGTTACCGTTAGATTCACCACATAAGTTCCAATATTAGGCCATGTTATCGAAGTCGAGTTGTTGGAGTCGGAAAATACACCACCCCACTCCCACAAACAGCCGGCTACTTCTCCATCGTCAGAACTAGAGCTACAACTAAACGCAGTCGGAGTGTTGATTCCAGTCTTCAACCCACCACTAAACGATTCTGCACTGCTAGTTATCCGTGGAATTGGATTAACAATATCTGAGACTACTACGGAGTAGTTAGTTGTTGCAACTTGTCCAGATTTTGAGGTTAATGTCAAAGTTATTTCTTTACTACCAATGATATTGTATGCTGCATCTACTTGAAATCCTTGACCATCCTGATCATTGGTAAAAATACCATCGCCATCTGTATCAATTGCCGAATCAAAATCCCAAGATAGGGACTCTATTTGTCCAAGTCTGTTGGGTGAACTATTAGCGTCTAGTGATAATGTAACTCCTATGGACGTTAGTCCGTTGTTAGTTGAGGTAATTATTGGATTAACTACCGGAGCCAATTCGACCCGGACACTAACCCTAAGATCGCTATCCCCAACACCTCCACCGACTGGATTGTCGGTATTGTCGACAATTACCAATAACTCTTGACCATCTAGTTCCTGTGGAACAGTCCAAGTGTCAGAGTCTGAGCCACTTATTGACTGAAGGTCGATTTCTGGAATGAATAATTGACCTATTCCCCCTGAAACATACAAATCATGCATCGCTCTAGTTTGTAGGTAAACATCTGCTTGACCTTCCAGTTCCCATGCCGTTACTACTATTGTTGTTCCAGCGTCCAAGCGCAGTGATTCACCAGATAGTAAAGTTGCATAATTATCACTAGTAACTGCTACAACGTCATGGAATGGTGTCCAATATGATTCCTCAATTTTATCAAAAGATACACCAATTTGACTTTGCGAACCACCCTGGTCTCCTTGACCATTGTCACCATCGTGAGCAAGGTTATCTAGAACCATATACCATGTTTTAGGATTTATTGAAGCCGGAACTTTCCAATGAAAACTATAGCCTCCTAAGGCATTTTCAGTTGAGATAATTTGATTATACTGAGTTCGATATGATTGCCCAGCATCATACGTTAAAATTTGATTTTGATCAAAGAATAATAAATCAATACCGTCGCTGATAATCGACACACTGACCTCATAAACATCACCCGGTTGTAGTGCCCCAAGATTTACTTTTACACATACTCCATCATCAACTGTCACAGTATTGAGAATATTGTCGATTTGCCGATCTAAACAATTTGGCCCATCTCGACCAGAGGGTTGGGCTGTAACTGATGGTGCAAGTAAAATTGCCACCAACATAACAGCAATGGTTGCACAACGCATATTGCGCTGTAAGGTGACATACACTTGAAATGAACGCTTCAATGAATCAGCGCGTCCATCCATCATCACGCCAATGTAAATGAGTGGTTGAACCGTCATTCCCGACCAGTAATCGATCACCGTCTCGGGCTGCAGTAATCTGAATGTCTGTATTAGCTAAGACTTCTTGTGCTTCATCAACTGACTCATCTGGAACTTTGATACGAGCCCCATAATGAGTCAAAACAAGATGTTGAGCATTACATTTTATTGCGGTTCTTGCAGCTCCAGCTGCAGTGCTATGCATGTAATCTTCAGCATGCTTGGTCCAATCGTTGAGGAATGTTGCCTCATGAATAAGCAAATTACAGCCTGATAATTGGGTAATACCCGGCGCCATTTCTGTTGTATCACCGGAAATTACTGCCGATATTGATTGGAAATCTTCACCCCTAAACTGTCTAGCAAGTAGGGTTGTTTCGTTGTGTAAAATATCATTTCCGGCAGCTAGTTGAGCCCGTTGTTCATCATCTAAGCCTAATTCAGCGGCCCTCATTCGGTCAAATTTACCCGGTTTTTCTTTGGTCGATAATTTCCAAGCACATGAGGGAATACCGTGTGCAGTCGCTAAAGCGTCGATACGATTGTTGCGCCATCCTTGTGGTTGCGGTTGGTTAGGCAACTCGATTACATTACCAGTGTTAGTATCAAATTCCAGCCATCTTTCGCCCGCTACATCACCAAGAACCCACCTTACTTCATAGCCTAGATTTTCGCTAGTGCCGCCTAATTTGTGCCAGAATTGAAACTGCAGCGATAAGTCAGAGTGTGGCGTTTCTTCTGGCAATGTATCATTTGCTAATAATGATTCAACAACCTCACTTGAAGTAGGCCCAATTATCAATAATGGTTGATTTCGGTTATCAAGAGCCATCGATTGTAACCAAGGTAACACTCCCCAAGTATGATCTAAATGCCCATGCGTGAGACACAGCACAGCCACTCTACTTGATTTGAGGTGGTATGATTCGTAAGTTTTCATGCGCTTTCTCTGAGTTGAAAACCTGCTTTGAAAGCCTTCACCAGCATCTACTACAGCAATCCCTTCATCGCAGGACATTAAGCTGCCACTGACCTGCCGAATATTGGTAGGGCGGGCAGATGATGTGCCCAAGACATGAATTTCAAGACCCATTTAATAGCCTCATTTGTTCAATGGTATGGGTGTTGGTGGAAACCAGCGAAGCAGTACAATATCGTTAATCCCGCGAACCCAACGCCACGGAATCGCGACATTTATTCCTGCTTCTACTAGTTCATGATCGGTTTCTTTGACAAATAAATGAGTACATTTGATGCCATCTGTATCAATTACTACATCATATACAACACCAAGTTTCTGTCCGGTCGGCAGATATACCTCCATACCGGCTAGTCGAGAAACATTGTCTTCGCCCTGCGTCATGATGTGACCCAACCCACCCTACAGGCACCACAAAATAAAGAACACCGCAAACTT
>DUJK01000078.1:0-1260 GCA_013329925.1 Candidatus Poseidoniaceae archaeon | reverse complement strand
ATGACAAATAACTATTAAGAAAGGTTTGACACCTTTTGTCATGGCTAAGAAAGGTGTCTTACTCATCAATGTTGGAACACCCGATGAGCCAACAGTAAAATCTGTGCGGGATTATCTAAGAGAATTCCTATTGGACCCGGACGTCATTGATGCACCATACCTAGTTCGTCAATTCCTAGTACGAGGTATAATATTGCGAGTAAGACCCAAGAAAATCGCCCCATTATATCAAAAAATTTGGATGGAAGATGGCTCTCCGCTGAGGGTATACTCTGACCGGATTACCAAATCACTTAACTCGTCTAACGACGAAATTGAATTCGAATTTGCCATGCGTTACGGCAACCCAAGTATTCGCTATGGCTTAGAACAATTACAGTCAAAAGGCGTAGATGAACTATTATTGTTACCAATGTTCCCGCATCATGCTCAAGCAACTACAGAATCTGCGTTGAAGCATTCATACAAGCAACTCAAGAACATGAATTGGAATCCTGAGATAATTGAAATGGGCAATTTTGAAACAGATGAAGAATATGTTATACCGTTAGCAAAATCAATTGAATCACAGATAGACAAAGATACTCACTTACTGTTTTCTTACCATGGATTGCCAGTTTCTCACGTGAAACGGATAGATAAAACCAAAAATCATTGCCAAAAAATAAACGATTGTTGCTCAGTCGCCACTGAAGCCAATACGATTTGTTATGGCCACCATTGCATGAATACCACTCAAACTGTTGTGGGATTATTAGGCCTAAAACCTGATCAATGGTCGCTCAGTTTCCAGAGCCGAATTGGACCAGTGAAATGGTTAGAACCGTCAACTATGGACAAGGTTGAGGAACTTGTTAAACGAGGAATCAAGAAGTTGGCGATAGTTGCTCCAGCCTTTTTAGCAGATGGACTTGAGACTCTAGAGGAATTGGATATTGGAATTAGAGAGCATTTCATTAGTTTAGGTGGAGAAGAATTGACAGTGATAAAATGCTTGAATGATAATGCAGACTGGATAGAAGGACTTGGTAGTTTAATCAATAAGAAGTTCCAAGCAAAAGCCAGTGCTTAGAATAATTCTGCGACTCGTTCTGCTTCATCAACAACGTGAGTAATAGAAACGCCACTAACTGCCCATCCAACCATCGAAAAATCAGGTGATAGAGTAGCAATATCTGCCAGATAACCTGGTTTGTACCGAGGTATTTTTCGCTCGCCTATTTTGGTAAATAAAACTGGCTTGTTCGCCAGTAATTTTTC
>DUJK01000137.1:4996-5357 GCA_013329925.1 Candidatus Poseidoniaceae archaeon | reverse complement strand
CTACATCAGACGGAGCATCATGTGTGATTTTAGCGGCTGACCATGTAGTTAAACAATTTACAGACGATCCAGTTTGGATTAATGGTTCAGCTGCAGCCTCAGATTATCTTGCATTACACGATAGACCATCAATAACGCAATTGATTGCGACTCAAAATGCTGCAAAAAAAGCCTATCAAATGGCAGGTATCGCAGCTAACGATATCGATTTGGCTGAGGTTCATGACTGCTTCACTATCGCTGAATTATTAGCAACTGAAGACCTAGGTTTTACTGCGCGTGGCACTGGCGGCAGGTTTGCTAGAGAAGGATCAGGCAGAAGGAATGAGGGTGATGTTTGTATCAATCCTAGTGGTGGATT
>DUJK01000137.1:0-4703 GCA_013329925.1 Candidatus Poseidoniaceae archaeon | reverse complement strand
TGAAGGTGATGTTTGTATTAATCCTAGTGGTGGATTGAAATCAAAAGGCCACCCACTAGGTGCTACTGGAACTGGACAAACTGTTGAAATATTCAAGCAGTTAAGAGGCGAAGTAGAACAACCTAGACAAGTAAGGGATGCTGAAAATGCACTATCACACAATGTTGGAGGGTCTGGTGCCACCTGTGCAGTTCACGTTTATGGGAGAAATAGAAATGAATGATGTAATAAACTTTCAAGGATATTTTATCTCACATGAAGCAGATTCTTTTGCGATATATTCTCCGTATATAGTAGATGAGTTGCGCGTTTTTGGACATGATAGCGATTATACAACTATCGCAATATCACTTATCAGATACCTGATTAACAACAAAGTGGATTTTTTGATTAAACAAGTTGATGAGCAAATTAACTTTGATGTTTTACAGACTGCAACTGGTATAGAACTAGTTGAACACGGTAGCATTCTAAGATGTAATGATGATGCATCGGTGGCTTTGTCAAATGGTGAAAATTCAATAAACAACATCACATCAATTCCTTCCAAATCGCTAGACCAAAGATTATACCACTCGGTAAAGGATGCTTGGCAAACTGAATTGGACATTCGCAATATATCACAAGGTGCGTATGTCTCAAAGCAACAATATGATGAAAGCCTATCAGCTAGATTATCTTTAGTCGCACAAAATGATGGTATCTTAATATGGCCACCCAGACAAATGAATAATGATGGTATTACGCTATCAAAAGCAAGTACTAACTTGTCACCAACTGCTTCTGTAATGACTTGGACTAAATTAAGCGCAGCAGGGGCACCCTCAGAATTTTCCATTCGCGCACCTGTTTTGGGAGGTCTGACAACTGTTATGGTTGAATTTAGTGAAGGGCCAAAAGGTGTCTTCCTAATGGTTGATGATGAGGATATCAGACCAAACATCGGTGATAGTGTTGAATTCGTGGTAAGAATGCTCTACGGACAAGAAGGAATTATTCGATATGGGGCAAAGGCTCGAATCCATTCTGATTAATAATAGGCAAAGCATTCATAGAAAATACCCGCTTTAGCGAGACTATGGCGGGATTTGGTGGACTTAGAAAGGGTCGGCGTGAGGCTGTTGATAATCTATCATACAATGAAGGGGGAGATTGTCCGCGTTGTGGCGGAGAGGCAGAAAATTCATCGATGGCAGGCTATCTAAAATGCGTTACCTGCTCACATGAATGGCCAGACCCCGATTATGTAGAAGCAAAATCAGAAGCAGAAATACCGACGTATCACCGAGATGCAGAGTTAATAGAACAGTTCAAAAAAGACGTTCAGTCAGGTAGTTTGGCTAATGTTCTTGGCGTTGAAAGTAATTTATCTGAACAGCAAGAAGCTAGTCTAGCACGCTTGGAAGACAAATGGATGAGTGGAATGCAAGGCAGGTTCAATACCGCAACAGAGGAAAGAAAGCCACTGATGATAATGTTTGATGAAGAAGATAATATTGTATCTACTGAAGTTGCAGCCTTAACCATCGTATCAAATGGTTTTGATGGTGGCGAGGAGATACGCTTGGAATATCCCGGAAAAGGTACTGAATTTTATTCATATAATGTCAATGATGGTATGGGCTGGAAGAGAGGAGCAAATGCTGAAGAGACAGCAAGATCGATTGCCAATGTGATAAACAATAAATCAAATCTCGTATTTGCTGATGTCGAAGGTACAAGAATTTCATTTGAATTAAGAAATGAAAGCTTGAAGCGTGAATCACTGGTTTTGTTTGTTGATGACCCAGGTGGCACAGACATCGTTGCTGAAAAGAATGGAGTAATCTTAGATGCTAGAAATGCCAGTGACTTTGAAGATTATCGAAATGTTGTAGAGATGGTTTTAGAAGATGGAATTATTTCTCCAAGTGAAGACCAATTATTGTGGTCACTAAGACAAGAACTGGGTATTGATGATGCATACCATATCCAAATGGTTATCGAAATGTGTGGTGAAAATACCCTAAAAGAATGTACTTCATGTTCAGCAATGGCCGAATTGTATGTGGAATATGGAACATGGTACTGTCATTCTTGTGAAGAGTGGTGTTAGTCTATAAAAAACCTATCAGTTATCTTTTCTATAGAATTAATTTTACGGTTTTTTGAACCTGAAATTACTTATTCGCATAGGGATTATTCATAAGGTATGTCGCAATGGGATGGGTGAGTGAGTCATATGGCTGGAGATGTATTGTATATTGGAATTGATTTAGGAACCTTTCGCTCTGTGATGGTTTCTTCAGATAGTCACGAAGAAGAAGAATTAACCGTTATTGGAACCCCAAAAGATCCAATAGCAAGAAATTTCTTGAAGAGAGATGTTTTGTTTGGTGAAGAAGCGCTAAAAAATAGACTTGCACTAAATTTGTTTAGACCTCTAGAACACGGAGTGATTAAAGATACTTCTGAAGACAGAGATTTCATCGCTCACTTCATCACCCACCTAATCTCACTTTCCGACCCTGAAGAATACGACCGTGTAGTTGCTGTCATTGGAGCGCCTGCTGAAGCAAGTTATGTTGATAAAACCGCCATCTTCGATGCAGCTGCTGGAACTGTTAACGCAGCCATGATTATATCTGAGCCATTCGCAGTAGCATATGCACTAGACATGCTCGAACACACTCTAGTAATTGACATTGGAGCAGGTACCACCGACTTGTGCAGAGTCTACGGAACCATCCCTAGCCCCGAAGATCAAATGCACACAGAGTACGCTGGAGACTATATCGACAGGAAAATTATTGAAGAAGTACAATCAAAGTATAGTGGTGCACAAATTACCAAGGATATGGCTAGAAGATGGAAGGAACAACATTCTTTTGTTAGCACCTCAACTCCTGACTCACCAATTATGGTTGACTTTTCTATTGAAGGTAAGGCAATGACCCTAGACATTACTGATTGTGTTCAAAGAGCATGTGAATCAATAGTCGACCCTATTGTTGAGAACGTCAAGAAACTAGTAGCTAGTTCCAACCCTGAATACCAAGACTCGTTTAGAAGAAATATGATTCTAGCAGGTGGTGGCTCGGGAATAAGTGGACTTGGCGCTATGATCGAAAGAAAACTATCAGATCTTGGAGATGTTAACGTCCATGTTGTAGACGACCCTGTTCGCCTTGGTGCAATGGGTGGTCTAAGACTGGCTATGGAAGTTCCAGAAGAGATGTGGAAGAACCTAACTCTAGCATCACGCTGATTAGTATTACTCTGCTTCCAATGCGCCATACTTGGCTGCTAGTTCAGAGTCTATTAGCGAAGCTTGACAATGAGGACACTTGTCACTAGAACTTAGCATTGAAGGCCTAATAGCTAATACTGCCATACATTTTGGACATGCAGCTAACATTTCCCCCTGTTCTAATTGGAAATCCATGGAGTTTGAGTCACCATTGAAATATCCAATCTTGTAAACTGGGTTAAAATGATACAAGAATCGCCTAAATGAACCTAAAGTAGCCCATCCAGTCAAGAATAAGAACAGAAGACCGCCCATATTACCTCTCATAACGATAAAAAGTGAATCTATGGCGTTAATACCAAAAAATAGCCCGGCGATTAAAATTAATGTTGCTGCAGGCCAGTATGCCCATTTTGTGCGAGTCCTGTAAGAGCTCCAAATGATAAAATTGACCACAGAAACAAATCCCAGAGTCGCTGTAGATGCTGAAGAGGAAATCATACCAGAAATCGCCCAAAACAAGTACATCACAATTAGACCATCAATAAACACAATGAATGAGGTCCCACGGTGTATTCTATCGAATACCCGGTTACTAGATGTCAATGAATTAGGACTCATTCCTGCCACCACCAATTGGTCACCTCTACTTGAGCCCATGTATCCTTGCGGTCATTCACTAATCTTGAACCATTGGTTTACAATATCATATACATATTCAACGAAGGTGTCAAATTTAGACAGCCGTTGCCTTAACCATGGCGATGCGTGATACGGATGTTGAGATTCGTGGCGATAGCCTTGCAAAGAAGCGTATTTTACTAGGTGTAAGCGGGGGAATTGCTGCAGTTGATACTGTCAGGTTGGCCAGGGAGCTTAGACGTCATGGAGCGATTGTAAGTGTGATGATGACTCATTCTGCGCAAAAAATAATCAGCCCATTGGCAATAGAATGGGCTACTCAATCACCAGTAATAACTGACTGGGAGAGTGATTTGACAGCACTTGAAGAGGTAGATGGAATTCTTATTGCACCAACAACAAGAGATCTGATGGCTAGTTATCTGCATGGATTACAACACGGACCTATACTGATGGCACTTAGTGCAGCAAGAACCAGAGATTGTCCGGTAATGATGATTCCAAGCATGCACGCTGACTTAGCTAATGATCCGGTTACAACTGAAATAGTGGACGAGATTAGACATAAAGGAATTGAAGTATATTGGGGCAAGGAAGATGAAGGAAAAAGAAAGACGCCACCTCATGAAGAAATCGTGGCTAGATTTGCTAATTATGTCAATTCAACTAAAACTAATCGTAAATCTGTAGTAATCACTCTTGGTGCAACACGCTCACCTATTGACGATATTCGATTTATTCAAAATACCAGTAGTGGATTTAGCGGTTTTGCTATTGCTGATAATTTGTTTCGTCATGGGCATGATGTAACTTGTGTAAAAGGGGTTACTAC
>DUJK01000042.1 GCA_013329925.1 Candidatus Poseidoniaceae archaeon | reverse complement strand
GCTCAAAATGCGCTAACTGACATTGTTTACATCGAACTTCCTGACAGCGGGATGGTTGTTGACGACATGGGCGAGTTTGCTGTAGTTGAATCAGTAAAGTCTGCGTCACCTATTTTTGCACCACTAAGTGGAGAAATTACTGAAGTAAACGAAGAATTAGAGGATACTCCCGAATTGATGAATACTAGCCCATATGGTGATGGCTGGATAATCAAAATGACAATCAATAATCCTGACCAAATTGCTGATCTGATGGATGCTGCTGCATACCGAGCTGAGATTGGCGAGTGAATAAATTGGCAACATTAAATGACCATTATGCACTATATGTGGATGGTTCATGCCTAGAAAATAGAGATGTCTCTGCTACAACCCCAGCGGCTTGGAGTGTGGTAATTGTTACTGGAGACAATGGACTAGGCAAAGGTAGTGGAGAGATTTTAGAGGAAACATGGGGCCCTGTAATTACTGATTCATCTGACTCTGCATTCATTGGTGCGAAGGTCGGATCAAACAATACCGCAGAATTAACGGCCATTGCCGAAGCATTGCGGTGGTTACTAATTGAGGGTGGTAATAGGTCAGCAATTATTCATACCGATTCTCAGTATGCTGGTAATTTAGCAACGGGTAATTGGAAAGCCAAGGCAAACAAAGAACTAGTGGCCATGGTCCAAGAATTATGGCGAGAAGTCTGCGCTCTGCGTGAACTTAACTGGAGTCATGTAAGGGCGCACAGAGGACATCGTTGGAATGAAAGAGCCGACCACTTAGCTAATCGATGTGTCAATAATCAGGCTCCAATACCATTGTCATTTTGGAAACCGGGGCAAAGATAAATCAGTTCAGCCTATCGCTTAACCAGGTTTTTAACTCGGATGAGTAATCTAAATTGCGTAGACCGTAATCGATTTGCGCTTTAAGCCAACTTAGCGGGTTACCAGAATCATACCATTGGTATTCACTTAAATCAACTGCGATATAACCTATCGAATCCATCCAATATTTTTGTAACTCTATAGTTTGCATCTCGCCATAATTATCTACACTAAACACGTTGGTCAGTAAATCTCGCGAGTCTGCAGAAAAAATATAGCGTCCGCACAAGGCTTTGTTTGAAGGGGCTTCTGATTGGTTTGGCTTTTCAACAACCTCGGTTATTCGGTCATTGTCTAATTTGACTATTCCGTAATTTATTACTTCTGATTCGGGTAGTGAATAGATTCCGGCACAAGGTAAACTAAATTCTTCATAGGCCATAACTAGTTTTTTTGAGGCATCTGATGGTTTAAAATTGGTAATGCTAGAAAACTCTCGCGTAATTACATTGTCTCCTAAAAGCACAATAAATGGACCATTAATTGCTGGTAAAGATTGCAATAACGCATGACCTAAACCTAGTGGTTCCCTTTGAATGTGAATGTGAAATTCAAGACCCTCAAACGGCGATAATAGCCCTTTACTTATTTCAGGACGTAATTGTGAATAAACGCCGTTGTCTTGGAAAAAATTGTCGAAATTTTTCTTTGGTGAGGTGATTATATGAATTCTCGATACCCCAGCATTGGCAGCTTCAAGTACCAAATGAACAAATGCCGGTACGTCAACTAATGGTAGTGCTTCTTTTGGTAAATACGCACTTGTTGGCAGCATTCTACCTCCCAACCCGCCCGCAACAATAACTGCATCTTCAACCACGCTCATATAGAATCCCAAAGGGTACAACCTTTCAAGCATAACCCAACATGCGTGGTCATGGCGAATGAACCGGAGTGGCGGTGGTACGCATTTGCTGGTTTACTAATGGTGGGGCAAACACTGTTTGATGTCTTACCAGGTGGACCATGGGACGCCCCCTCATTCACAAGGGGCATCGTTGGGCTTGTTGGGTTATGTTGCCTCTATATCGGCTGGTTTCGTTTTACCTTCAAATCAAATGGCATTATCCCCTCCATTAATCGATGGCAAAACCCACAACAAAGCTGGATTAAGGTGCTAATTTTCTCATTCACGTGTTTTGTTATCGTTGGCATTCTACAACTAAATGATATTGAGGAGCAACTTCCGGAAACTGCCGGCATGATTGTTTTGTTAATTGGCAGTTTGGCGATGTTAAATTCAATATATGTTGGTTTGGTGGTTTCTGGGCCACTAAAAGAAACAGGCGAAGAAGAATAATTAATCCAAGAATCCTAGTTCTTGGTCTAAGGTATCTAATGCATCATCAAGAGATGGAAGTTTGTCAGGGGCTTGTTTAGTACTAACATGCTGTGGTTTTACCTCCATTTGTGGGATCTCACCCTTACCAGATAACCAATTTGTCCATACCTCCGAGGAATTATCTCTGCGCGCATCCATTAGTTGCCATAGTGGGTCTAAGTCGCAATTTTCTGCAGACAGATCGGTGAGCCTAGCGGCAAATTTTGGAGGTGATATATCCTCCATTTTAACAAGTAATTCTCGCATCCTTGTCCGTACAACCTCATCGCCGTCCTGCCATAATAGCGGGAGTAGTTTCCTAGCGTCATCGGGAAATGTCTCAAAATAATCTCTCAGTGAAGGTACTATATTTCGCCTCACAACTGGCAGTTCATGCTTACTCAATTCCAATAAATTTTCAGCCCATAGGTCAATGTCTAGAAATCTTAAATCTGCAGACGTGTTACTGACTGCTGCCAATACGTCAGGGTCTTCATCCGCTTTTAGTTGATTATAGAAAGGTAAGGCATCAACTGTTAGTCTCCTAAATAATCTAGTTAACACGTCAGCCATCGACCTTCTAACCATTAAATCGTCTCTTGCCATTAGTAACTTAGCCAATTCATGGCCTTGCTCCTTATCATAATCAATTACCTTGGCTAAACATCTAGAAACCTGTACTGCTACTTGGTCATCTTCATCATCACTTCTTCTAACCAGAATTTCAAGTAACTTTAGTGGCTTGATTAATTCAGCTCTCTCAAGTAACAACCTAATCCATTCGATCAATAATCTTCTGCGGTCAACATTGCTGACCTCTAGTTCATTTAGCATCCATTTGGCTGCTTCAATACCTGTTTCATGAGCCATTACCCCGGTGATACGTGGAACTACTGCTTGTGGATTCCAATCGATATTCTGCGGTCCTGCCTCAGGTTGTGTGTGCCACGAACCTGGACGTTCACCAATCGCTATTGATTCTAACATGTGATATCCTTGATGTATCGGTTGACCAAGTGGTCCAATTGACAAGCCATTTAGCAAAGCAATACTAAGCCACCATCGTGTAATGTCTGGAGCAGAAGGGTCTAATGCTTGGGCTAACCAATCATTATTAATTAGAAAAATTAGTCTCTCAGCAACCATGTTACTGCGTTTAGACAACCATTTTTGATGCGTTTTGTACGGGTCGTCGGTTAAGTTCATTCTATGTGGTACTACCAACTCTACAACAGTGTTCAGCTTGTGTTGAAACATTCCATGGTCTATGTTCAACAAAGCAAGTCCTTGTTCGATTAACTCTTGAGGAGACAGTGGGTGAACTGGAGGGAAGTCTGGGTCTATTAGCGGAGGACTTGGAAGTGGCCAAGATTTCGTCCCTCGCTCCATTGCTTCGACAAGTAGCGTTGCTACCTTCTCAAACACAATCTGAGATAACTCAGATCGACTCTTAGTCATTAATATCAACCTATTTTGGCGATTTAAATATCAAGTTCGATATTCAGATTTTGGATTAATTCCTTGTATCTGTTACGAATTGTTACCTCTGTAACTCCGGCAACTTCTGCAACTTCTCTCTGGGTTCTTCTCTTGCCGCACAATACTGAAGCTATGTAAATAATAGATGCCGCAATTCCTGTTGGCCCTCGTCCGCTGGTTAGTTCCTTTTCTTGGGCAGCTTTGATCAATTCGTAGGCTTTTGCTTCAACTTCAGCATCCAGTCCAAGGCCTGAACAAAATCTGGAAATGTAGTCTTCAGGTCCTGTAGGCATAATCTTCATTTTCAGTTCTCTTACCATGAATCTGTAGGTTCGGCCTATTTCTTTTCGACCAGTTCGTGAGGCTTGTCCAATCTCATCTAGGGTTCTTGGAACTCCACATTGT
>DUJK01000119.1 GCA_013329925.1 Candidatus Poseidoniaceae archaeon | reverse complement strand
TATTGACTTTGAAAGTGGTGTTGGGATTGGAGCTGGTGCGGAAGGCGCTGATACAGAAGAAGAACAAGATTATGCTTCATTCTTTTCCGAACTCCATACGCTCTCTAGAGTTGAGGATGAAGTTAGAGATAGTCTAGACTTATTCTTTGCCAGAAGAACTGATGTAAAAATGGAAGGTGCTGTGGTAACTAGTGATGATAGAGTAATCTTTGTGTCTGTAATTTACAAACCAACTCAGCGATTTGCCTTCTTTAGATTCAAGAAGACTACTGATGAAGTGGAAGTAGAGTTATATCGATATATTTCGGATAGGAACCAAGATTTGCTCGGTAGCCAAGAGTTGATTGTCAAAGCAAGGAATCAAGTTTCCACATTGTCGGACAGATCCGGTGCTGGAAGAGTCGAAAGTGGTGGCAAGAATGATGACAGAATCGTTGCTGTGGCTAAACAAGATGGACTTGGCGGCAAAATGTTGCAAACTAATTTTATCGGCAACACGCTATCTACAGTTGAATACATGGCTAATGAAAAGCGTGAAATGATTAACAAATGGGGATTCTGGGGCCTCATTGTGTTCGTGTGGATACCATTTATGGCATCTGGGGTACTTGTGGGGGCAATGCTTGGACTATTGTCTAGGATGAAATTTACTAGAGTACTTGCAGCAACATTCATCGGAGGAGCTGCTGCATCCATTACTTGGGCCTATACCGCTGAAGGTATTGTTAAATTCATGCACCAATACAAATTAGAAGCGGTGATTCCATTGATAATTATCGTATTTATTGGCGCAGCTTTCTTACATATTCGTTCCACTAAGGTCAGAAGACAAACAGAATTATTCGAAGACACTCTGCTAGACAATTTCCATGCAGATGTCGCAGCAAAATACGGAGAACATTGATTTGGTGGTCTTTTGGATACTCAAACAATTTTTCAGGGCATCAACGGCAATTGTGGCGACTTGGCTAGAATTGGCATCATCACTGTCAGTGACAGAGCTAGTTCTGGTGAATACCAAGATGAGGGTGGTCCGGCAATTTTACAATTTCTCAAGGAAGCGATAGTCAGCCCATTAGAAATCAACTATTCCTGTATTGCTGACGAACAAACAATGATTGAACGTGAAATTATCCGAATGTGTGATGAGTTAGGTTGCTCGGTTGTTGTTACCACTGGAGGAACAGGGCCCGCTTCAAGGGATGTAACTCCTGAAGCAACCGCAGCTGTATGCGATAAGATCCTAGACGGATTTGGCGAACAAATGCGAGCAATATCTCTTCAGTACGTACCTACTGCTATATTGTCAAGGCAAATTGGCGGCATAAGAGGTCGTTGTTTGGTGTTCAATCTACCTGGCAGACCTAAATCAATCAGAGAAACTATTGATGAAATATGGCGCGCTGTACCTTATTGTATAGACTTAATCGGTGGTCCTTATATCGATATGAATGACTCTATTTGTGAAGCATTTAGGCCCAAAGATTCGAGACGAAGGTAACCTTAAAGTTCATGCATTACCGACTTTTACGAATGTCTAGGAAAGGGTACTATGACTGGGAATATTTTAATCAGCGGGGCTACAATGGTCTTACCTGACACTACTAAATTAGGTGATTTACGCATAACAGACGGTATAATCACCGAAGTATCTGATCCTGGCACCTTGGATAGCCATGAAGGTGAAATGTTTGTTGACGGCACAGGCCTGCATTTATTGCCTGGATGTATTGACCCGCAAGTACATTTCAGAGACCCTGGTCAACCAGAAAAAGAAGATTTGGGTAGTGGATCTGCTGCTGCGGTAAGTGGTGGTATTACCTCATTCCTAGATATGCCAAATAATGTACCTTCAATTACCAATCTAGAAGGCATGCAAGGTAAACTTGACACTGCGGCAAAAAAGTGTGTCAATAATTACGGATTCTTCATTGGAGCCACTGAGGATAATGTTGCGGACCTACAAGAAGTAGTAGGGACTAAAGATAAGCCAATTGCCATACCCGGAATTTGTGGTATCAAAATATTCATGGGCGTATCAACTGGAACTTTACTGGTTTCTGACAAAGTAGCACTAGAGAAAATTTTCACTGAAACAGCAGGATTAATTGCAGTACATGCTGAAGATGAAGACAGAATGAATGAGCGTCGCAAACTAATCGAGGGACGTACTGATGTTGCCGCACATGCATATTACAGAGATGACATAACTGCATTATTGGCAACCAAGTTATCTGTAGAATTAGCTATTAAAACCGGACACAGATTGCACATCCTCCATCTAACATCAGGTATTGAGGCTGATTATTTGGCCGACTATTGCACACTACCATCCAAGGCTGAACAACACCCTATTATCACCACAGAAGTACTACCACAGCATTTAACATTTGACGAAACTGATGTTGATGAACAAGGTGTTCGACTGCAGATGAACCCCCCGATAAGATATGCAGCCGACAGAGATATACTCTGGTCAAGATTAAGAGATGGAACAATTCAATGTATTGCTACTGACCACGCTCCTCATACTCTAGAAGATAAGGCAAAAGGCTTCCCTAAGGCTCCAAGCGGAATGCCAGGAGTTGAAACCTCATTGTCTGTTATGCTAACTAATGTCAATGACGGCATGTGTTCTTTAGAAGATGTAGTACGTTGGATGTCGACTGACGTTGCTGATTGCTATCAAATGATTGGTAAAGGTAAATTAGAGGTTGGCTATGATGGCGATATTGTCCTTGTTGACATGGCTGCAAAAGCAGTTGTTGAAGATGAAAACTCATGGGCAAGAGTTGGATGGAATCCATTTAGAGGACGTGAACTAACTGGATGGCCAGTCTTGACTGTGGTTGATGGCATTCCCGTGTTTGAAAGATCTTCAGTAACTGGTCAAAAAGGCAGGTTACTAGTTGAGCCTGGCTCGGTTGGCAAACCTATCGTGATGAAGCCTTGGAACTAGCCAAAACACGCTAAAAAGCCGGTTTTATTGACATAACGATAAATAGTAATCCGCTAATTTCACCGTGAGGAGAAAACATGAGTGAACTAGAAAAAACTCTCGGCAGCGGTTACCAGCAAATTATAATTGGATTCGTAGTATTCATATTAGGAGCATTTTGGGGCGGAATAGAAGCAGATGGCAGTATGACTGCCGCAGATGTATATTGGCCGGCACTAACTATGCTGGCTGGTGGAATGATTACCCTACTCGGGATTTCATTTGGCAGTGACCATGAAGATGACAGAACCAACGATTTAATGGATGCAATAAATGACCTGACTGCAAGATTAGACAAACTTGTTGCTATGAGTTCTGGAAAGGACTCTGAAGAATAGTTAACTTAGATTGTATAACTTTGAATACTTTGATTCAACATAATTGATGAACGGTTGAGGAGTCGGTGGTACTCCTGTGGCTTGCTCAATTAGTTCACTAGGAGTCAATTTACTGCCTTGGAGATGGATTTTAGGCCGTAACCAGTCAAGCATTGGCGACCAGTCGCCAGTCTCGATTATTTTGTCGACATCGCCTATTTCTTGACTCATGGCTTCAAGCAGTTGGGCAGCGTACAGATTACCCAATGTATAGGTCGGGAAATACCCAAATGCACCCATAGACCAATGGATATCTTGTAGACAACCCATACGGTCTTCTGGAACTTCAATACCAAACCACTCGTTAAACATCTGATTCCAGGTATTTGGTATATCTTTAACTGATAAATTTTCATTGAAGATTTTCTTTTCTAATTCATAGCGTAACATGATATGTAAATTATAGGTCACTTCATCTGCTTCCACTCGAATAAAGCCTGGCTCAACACAGTTAGCAATTTTGTTTAATTCGTCAGGACTCCATTCTGGTGCGTTTGGGAATTGTTGTTTAAACCAAGGCAAGACTACTTTCCAAAATGCTGGAGTTCTGCCAATTTGATTCTCCCAAAAACGACTTTGTGATTCATGGACACCTAGTGATACTGCATCGCCACGAGGAGTGAATGAATGATTGGCGTCAAGACCTTGTTCATACAATGCATGACCTGTTTCATGCATAACTGCATATAAACAGGAAAAAGGATCTTGTTCATCAAATCGAGTTGTGAATCGCGTATCTCCCGGCCACAGTCCCGCTGAAAATGGATGGGTTGAGGCGTCCATTCTGCCGGCTTCAAAATCAAATCCCATAGCATTAGAAACTAACTTACAAAATTCGGTCTGGGCTTCAACTGGAAATGTTACATCATTTGGCAATGTTGGGTCAGGATTGATTTTCTTAGCTTCCATGATGCTTTGCAATAACGGCACTAATCTGCTCTTTAGACCAGCAAATAGTGGATCATAATCACTTACTTTCATGCCAAATTCATATTCATCTAGAAGAACGTCATATCTTGTTGTTTCAATTCCGTAATAATCTATTTTCTGATTGGTCATTTCTACCAACTTTTCTAAATGTGGTTGAAACGTGGCAAAATTGGAAGCAGCACGTGCTTCTTGCCATGCAACCAAAGCTTGTGAACGAGCCAAGGCATACTTAGCGACAAAATCCGATGGTAATTTAACCGCTTTGTCATACCTACGCCTCAATTCTCTTACATTGGCGAGTTGGTTTTCATCTAAACCCGCTGAATTTTCTAATTGCGTTATCATTTCCCCAAAATCTGGATCGGTAACTCTAGCATGTTGCTCCTTAGCAAGCCATGAAAGTATTTCTGACCTTGCTTGCGCCCCCTTTGGAGGCATAATTGTCTCTTGATCCCAGCCAAGATGGCCTTGTATTGCACCGATTTTGTGTATTTCTTTTACTCTCTCAATGAATAATTGGTAACTCGCCATATTACATGGACAAAAATCACCCTCAAGAACTTAACCACTGGAAAGTTGGCAACGTCGCACACACATTGAAGACCTCTTTCGCTATGCATCATCCATGGCGAGGAAAAAACAGGATATTCCTGAAGAAACTCCCCATGATTCACAAACCGACCTGAATGATATGGTTGATTCCGTTATCCAAGCCGAAGCGGCTTCCAGCGACAATATTCAGGATACAAAGCATGAAAATTCCATCAATGAATTATTGGCTGGATCTGCCAAAATGGTGGTCGAGACATGTATGGATATCCGTAGAGGTGAAAATGTGTTAATTGTCTGTGATCCTACAACTGGAGAAATTGGACAAGCACTGCATGCAGCAACCATTGAAAAATCTGAACGTGTTCTACTTATCGTGATGCCAAAAGCCAAACATCATGGAGAAGAACCACCATCTCCGGTCGCTAATTTGATGCGCCAGCAACAGGTGATATTAGCTCCAACAAAATACTCACTAACCCATACCAAAGCGATTAGGCAAGCGCTTAGAGATGGGGCAAGAGTTGCGACAATGCCAGGTATAACAGTGGATATGTTTACTCACGGCGGTATGGCTGCGGATTTTAACAACGTCAAGAAAAGAATTAGCAATTTGGGACCACATTTCAGAAGGCGTAGAATTGTCAATGTCAAATCAAAACTTGGCACTGAGATTACCTTCGAAGTTAATTGGCGTGAATGGAAACTTGATGATAATGGAATTTGTAATCGTCCAAGGATGCTTACCAACCTTCCAGCTGGGAAAGCATTCATTATGCCTCGAGAAGGCACTATGAATGGAACTTTGATTATCAACGGTTCATGGGATTCCTCACTACTTGACCAAAATATCGAACTACAGATAGAAAACGGTATTGTCATTGATGTAAAGGGTGGCACTATTGCTGCTAATATTAGGCAAGAATTTGGCGAAGTCGCAAAAAAATTACGCAGCAAAGACCGAGAAAATGTATGGACTGTTGCTGAATTTGGTTTTGGCATGAATGATCAAGCACGAATGGGTGGTAATGTTCTAGAAGATGAAAAGCGACTTGGCACCTGTTACTTCTCTATCGGTGATAACACTGCTCTTGGCGGGAACTCAGCGGTTGGAATTCATATTCCTGGAGTCCTTACTGGCGCTAATGTATGGCTTGACGATTCACAAATCCTGCAAGATGGTGAATTTGTGTTGGATATTTAATCAACCTAAATTTTGGGCGCCGCACACTGGGCAAAAACGCCAGTATGGGTCAATGCCAATACCACAACTGCGGCATGTGACTCCCGAACGAATTGTTGGCTGAACAGGTTGGTTCCATGATTGTGGTGGTGGTTGATTGATTGGTTGTGGCCTATTAATCGGTAGTGGATTAAGACTTTGTGGCGGTATTGGCCGGCTAATTGGTTGTTGGGGGAATGATTGTTGAGGTTGAGGAGGATTTACTGTGGCATGAGATTGTTGGGTCTTGGGCTGGTCGCTAAGGCTAACTGGGCGTCGTACGGGAGCAACTGGTTTTGGCAGGTTTGAAGCAACTTTTTCAACTACTGGTGAGGCGACAAATTCCGAAAGTGACATTGACCCATCATCATCCAAATCTGCAGATTCATGAATTTCTTCAGCCTCTTCAATTGATAAGCCGCTTGCTTGTGATAATTCTTCAACAGATAAGGTGCCATCGCCGTCAGTATCTGATTGAATAAACATCTCTGCAGCACTGACAAATGGTTCTTCACTTACTTGTTCATCTGCAGTCATTTCTTCCACTACAGCCTCGGTAATTACCTCATCTTCGACATCTTCTGCCTGAACAGTATCTTGAGGTTCCGCTGGTTCGGATGCTATACCAAAAGCACCCTCAAATGCATTTTCAGTTGCTTTTGCAGCCTTTCGGTCACTAAGTTCTGTCTCAATTATTGTCTCAACTTTCTCTTCAACTATCACTGCTGGTTTTGACTGTCCTGGCAAAGGAACAGAAGATGTTGCCTCCTCTTCTTTGTCAGCTGGTGCCTTTCCTACTTCTGGTAATTGTATTGATTGTTCGAGTTGTTGCGTTGCTTTTGGCGCTGCTTTCTCGACTCCCAATGTGGAGGTGGCAATTGCCTTGGATAAATCTATAGATGAGCCTGCTAATACAGAAATTGGCAAGGTATGGCCAATGACATCTGATGATGCATCAAACTCTTCTGCAATATTGGTTAGGGTTACTACATTTGATTCAACATTTTGCATTAAATCACTCATGGTCAAGTAATACTTCATGACTTCTTGTGACCCACCCGTATTATTGGCAATGGCTAAAATTTTCAGTATATTCATTGGATCTGCGATGCGGCTGAGCGAATCAAATTGGGTTTTGTCAATATTTGGTTTCTCATTTGGTGAGTCTTCACCAAGTGAATTTGGCAATCCGAGGTAATGTAGAATAGGGTCGCCAAAACTCATTAAACCAAGATGTCCAGATACAAGATAGTAAATTTCACCGCCCTCGCAAGATAGTGCTTGACTAGCTTCTTCAAAATCAAATTCTCCCGGTTTTAGAATGATATCTGAGACCATGCTGAAAAATTCACTTATTGATTGGTTTCGATCCATTGACATCAATGTATGGACAATATCAGATGACTCAGTCACACCAAAATAAGCAGCAGCCTCATCAACCTCAATACCATCTGGTAGTGATGCGCCTTCTAGTACCGGTTCAGCCACAATATCACCCCAATATTTTACCCAGTCATCTCACCTATGAAAAGTCATACCTAAAGTATTCAATTCCTTCCCTTTTTCGCCATGTTGATAATAGCACGAGATTGTGGTGCATTCCAACCTTTATCTTGCAAGTACATTAACAATTGTCTTTCATCTCCATCACCTATCAAATCAGCAAGGCTTGTTACCGCACTATCAATTTTTGACTGGCTTACTTTTTCGAAAATATCTGGTTCTGGTTCAGCAATCGCACGTTTAACTCTTTTAGTTGAGCCGTTGCTATTCTTGACTTTTTTCGCCTTTTTGGAAGCCTTTGGAGCCGTGATTAAGTTCTCTCTAAGTGCTTGTTTTTGCGAAATGTCGGGTGCATAAGATGGCGCAGCAGCTGGGGTTTTTGGCGCTGATGAAAAACTGGGAGGGCCTCCAGTTGGCCCATTACGGGATGGTTGGGCTTTACTTTGACTAGGAGCAGGGCGCTGTGTTGGCTGTCCACGTGGTTTATCTAGGAAACTTAGATTACCTTCTTGATAATCATCATCGGAATCATCATCCTCCTCATACCATTCCTCATCAATATCTCTGTTACGAAGAATAACCAAGAGTATGAATAAAATTACTACAACTAAACAAATAGCCACAAAGCTAAGTATTGACAAGCCAAATATTTCAGTAGTTTCACTAGATGATTCTTGTTTTTCTAACGGACAACCATCTACATACCCGTCTAAGCCCTTTGCCTCATTTGGACAATTGTCAAGACTGTCAACCAAGCCATCACCATCTGAATCTCGTTCGTTGTTTGCACAACCTTGCAAATCAACTGAGTTTCTATACTGTGAATTTGTTGTAGGACATAAATCGGGGTTATTACCGGTACTATTGTCGCCATAACCATCACCGTCAAGGTCTCGCCACTGAGTAACATCATCAGTAAATGCATCTGCTATGCCACTTGGTGATGCTGCCCAATTGTCGTCTGGGTCAGACCAACCATCTGAATCACTATCTGGACAACCAAATCTATCAGCAGTAGAATTGCCTGATGTATTGGGACACTGATCCCCCTCAAACCCGAGAATATTATCCCCATAGCCATCTAAGTCAGAATCAAACCATTGAGTATCTTCGAACGGGAATAAATCATCTTGGCCCGAATAACCATCAGAATCCCAATCAAATTCTAATGCAGTTTCATCTACGCAACCATCTACTAGTACTGGATAACCTATTTCAGTATCTGGACAAACATCTGTGTCATCAGTAACCCCATCACCGTCAGTATCTTTTTGCGATGCCGAACAACCAAATTCGTCTGACACTTCCTGGCTTGGAGTATTTTCACACGAATCAAGATAATCATAAATTCCGTCTGAGTCGGTATCTATTTGTCTTTGTACTTGGCTACATCCATTAGGATCCACAGGATCTTGTGGGAAAGTCGAGGGGCATACATCATCTGCATCACTTACTCCATCTAAGTCTGAATCTAATTGATTTAATGCACATCCTTCAAGATTAACAGTTAATCCTGTTTGTGTATTTGGGCACAAATCTTCTTCATTTATGACAAAATCTCCGTCATCATCATTCCCGTCAATCAATGGGCAACCCATCCCAAAGGTCCCGTTAATTACTCCAGCCACTTGGGGACATACATCTGCATTGTCACCGCTTTGAAAGTCACCAAACCCATCACCGTCAGTATCTGTCCACTGTTGTGGATTGAACGGGAATGCATCACCTGATTGGTTTTCTCTAAGGCCCGTATCTGGGTTGATGTCAAAAGTGTATATGTCGCGATAATTATCACCGTCCGAATCAAGACAGCCGTAATATGGGTTGGATGAGTTTCCGGCAACTAATGGGCAACCATCTATTTGTAATCCATCAGCATTTGAACCATTATAGTAATCGGTAAACGTGTCCGGATATCCATCTTCATCTGAATCTTGTGCAGCAGCGATATTGTTGGGGAAATAATCGGGGTTAGTTGCATTTTTTGAACCATTGTCGCCAAAACCATCACCATCAGAGTCAGCCCATTGAGTAGAATCTGCTGGCCATAAATCTGCACCTAGACTAGAGTTCCAATAATTGGTTGGATCTGATGAACCATCACCGTCAGTATCGGTGCATCCAAGGCGATCACGATATGAGGTGCCGTAATCAAACTTACAAGCATCACCGGTTATGAAGTCAGAAGAATTATCGCCGTATCCATCACCATCATAATCTCTATATTGCCTAGGATTATACGGGAATTCATCTCCTGGAGCAGCGTTTTGGTCATACCAAGTTTCGCAACAATCTGGACCGTGATTATCACCGTATGAGTCACCATCTGAATCGAAAGCTTGTTTCCAGTTATCAACAAATATATCACCAAATGGATAAGATGAGCTGTAATCTGACCATCCATCTTGATCAAAGTCTGAACACCCTAATCTGCCAAGCCACGATTCGCCGTATGCGGTATTACAATTGTCACTTAGATCATCGTACCCGTCATTATCAGTATCTACACAACCAAAATACAAAATTGATGATTGACCTATTTGATCTATACAATTGTCGAATAAGGGTCCCAATGTATTATCGCCGTATCCATCACTGTCAGTATCAAGCCACTGATTGGGAACATTAACTAATTCATCAATTTCATCGAAAATAAAATCACTATCTTGGTCGAGATATAGGTTTACCCTGGATAAAACATTTGTATTTCGGTTTTTTACCGTCAAGGAAAAAGAATCATCTTGATTTCGCTCGAAAGAAAATTGTGAGTCTGTGGCAGTATCGCCAAAACTACCAGTATGCCAACTATTAGTTAATTCTAGGTCGGCTTTGTATTCCATAGAATTCCATGTCAGCTTATCTGTTTCAGTATCAATAGCAATCACGATAATATGAGAATTGTTTGATAATAAAATAAAGTCACTTTCTGTTGAAACTGGGAAATTAGAAACGGGATTCCAAACGTTATTATTTTTTACAAATAATGAATTGTTTTCACTATTTATCGCAACAAGGGTCAAATTATCATGCGTAGAAGTTTTTACACTATTGCTAGCAAAGCCACTTGGCTGAGGTAAGAGATTTGAATTCCAGGTGTTAGAACCATTTGATTTTTCATACAAAACGAACAAACCTGAAGAGGATACCGTTGCTAAAATTGTTGTGTTTTCGGCATCTTTTATCAATGAGAAATTGGTAGTTATATCCGTCTCTAAAGCAATAAATTCGCTCTCTGTATGTGTTCCATTCCATGTTAGTAAGGTGAGATTACTTGAGAGTCCATCATCTAGAATGGTCGCGATTTGGATTTCATCATCAACCATCATCGAAGCAAAATATCCTGAAGGAATCGAGTTCAGTGTGCTTATTGAATGACTTGACCATTGTAGATTATTTTCAACTATTACAATCTCGTTAGACAGATCATCAATGTATACTATTCTTGGCTGTCCTGAGGTGTTGAATAATAATTCAACATTGGTGGAAATCTCTACATTAGAGGCGACTAATTGTTCAACCCAACCAGTACCATTGTTAGTGTTCAAGAATAGTTCTTTACTGTTAGGTGAATAATATACAATGAAATGTTTGCCTTCGTTATTTATCGCTGACGAAAGGTGAGTGATATCGCTGTATGAAAGTGCTATTTGTGACTCCAGTCCGGTGTAAGAATCATAGGTTCGTTGTACTAGTCCTTCATCATAATAGAATATAATTGGTTCTCCAGAGGATGTTAATTCAAAATTTACTGCATCCCAAGAATTAGTTGTTGGGTTAGTTATATTTTGAGAAATCCAAGTATTTGCTTGCGAACCTTTCCCTAGATTTATTTTTATGATGTTGGTTTTTGAGTTATCAGATAACTTACAGATTATTGTTGGCGAACCATCTGCTGAGGATTGAATAATTCCACCCGAAATTTCACCAGGTATTGGATATTCAGTAATGTCCCAAAGAGTTCTTGTAATGTGATCTATTATTGACAAATATGTCTGATTTTCATTCACCATGTTTGATGAATACAAGAACTCGGATAATCCATCGTTGTTAGAATCACCAAAGTTACTGATCGATTGTCCTAATGTTAAATCACCGGAACTAACCATCAAACCATTATTCACAAATCCTGTTTGAGAACCAAGGTATAGGTCGATGTTAGTATTAGTAGGGGTACTTCTTCTAGTAATCAAAAAATCAGCATAACCATCTTGATTAGAATCGCCAGCAGAAGCAAAATTCAAACCTAGAAGTTGATTTGGGCCCCCATAAATTCGGTCATCTGGAAGATTATTAATTCCAGATGAATTGCCATAAAATACCCAAACGTTGCCACTATTGAAATCATTAGTTGTATTATACGGTTCTGAGATAAACAACTCATCAAAGCCATCGTTGTTTAAATCGTTGATTATTTGTACTTTATAGCCAAATAAAGTTCCTGGAATCGTAGATTGAAATTGTGAATTTGGATCGTAATCAAATCCGGTTGCTGAACCATATCTTATTTCTACCGAAGAAAAGCCGGAACTGTCTTGTAAATCACCGGTATTTCCTATGACTAAATCTACAAACCCATCCCCGTTCAAATCTCCATCTGCTGACACTGATTGGCCATAATTTTTACCTTGAAGTAATTGGTTTGGACTATCCATTTTCACCCATGTATTAGATTGTGAGCCACCAAAGAATAGCTCGACTAAACCACTATCGCCGTTAGAATCATGATCTATTGAACATACAATTATGTCATCATAGCCATCATTGTTTAGATCCTTAACATACTCTAAGCAAGACCCGTATGATTCACCTGTGGTAGAGGGGTTGGAGATTCCATCGACTATGACTAAATTCTCAGATAAGCCTGCTTGGGAACCAAATGAAAATTCTACAATTCCATTATTGTTGGTAAATCCGGGAGACCCTATGGAGAGGTCGCTAAACCCATCCCCGTTAAAATCACCAACCGCTAACCCCTGACCTGAAAATGTGGAGTTTGCATCTCCTTCAAATAGCAATACTGGTGTATTTGATAAGCCTAATTCAGAGCCATAGTGAACAGATATTCGGCCGTTGTCAATATGGTTTTGAGAATCTGCATGCGGCTCGGAATATACTACATCGTCAAAACCATCATTATTGAAATCTGCCAAGAAAATATGTTCTATTGTAGTGTTCTCTAGTTGACTTTCAAAA
>DUJK01000038.1:2906-4721 GCA_013329925.1 Candidatus Poseidoniaceae archaeon | reverse complement strand
GTGATACGATAACAGAGTTTCATGCGGATGTGACATGGGTGCCAAATCATTATTTGTCAAGATTTTACTGAGTCTTCTTAATTCGAGTTTTTGGGCAAATACTGCTATTGCTGCAACGCTTGATTCTTCCCAAGCTTCCCCGCCACTGTCTTGAAGCATCTTGAAGCATTCATTTTTCAAAGCCAATGATGAGGTTTCGTGTTGAGCAATATACACTAATGCTCCTTCATCAAGAAGGTTTAACTGGCTCTTGAGCCAATCTTCTACTGCTGGAGAATTTAATTGGGATACTAGTTGGTATAGGTTGTCAATGTCTATCGCATTATCAAGGCTGTAAGTGACCAATGTCTCTGCTGCATCCTCACTTTTACCACTTGCAGCTAACGCAGATAAATGAATCCATTTCAAATTTTGAACTTGCGATTGTGAGTTAGGAATTGTCTCCAAAAGTTCAATCCCAGCCAAAATCTCTGAAGGCGATAGTTTTTCAACCTCGTCGGTAAAATTAAGCCACGCAAATCTCCTTCTTGCTTTTGATAACCCATCTTCTCCAGCATTAATGCTCTTATTCCAATCATTTACTTTACCATTGATTAAGTCTACAAGATCTTGAAATTGGGCGGCTAATTCTTTATCGCTTTTAGCTAATTCTTTCAGTGCTTGTTGTGAGTCTAAGCCGCTAGCAATTGCTAGTATTACAGATATTACTGATGCATCCCCGGTAAGGGATAGCAGGCTTTCACCCGCCTCAATATTTCTTCTAGAAGATATTTGAGATTGTATTTTTTGAATCGCTATTTGTTGGGCTGCATCGCCACAAAGCGAGGATAATTGAGATATTGCTTGACCAAGTTGTTCATTGTCAAAAACGTCAATTTTAGCGACAGATAGTGATACTTTCTTCTTGGTCTTTGATTTCTTTTTTGCCACAGGGAAACCAACAAACTGGGCAAGCAATGCAGTTTTCTCACCTATTTGGTGCCATACTTTATCCACGCCAGTAGTGAGGCAGGTTTCACGTATTGCGTTTTCAGCCGCGGTCAAATCATCAGTCCACTCCCCCCGCTTCAATTGTTTATTAATTAATAAAACTGCCAACCTATATGCCGCCGTTGCAGAACTGTCAGAAGTTATTTCTTCACTACTTGGCAACCAATCTAATGAGGATTTACCCGCTGAGCCACGCCCCCTGCGGCGCATCATTCTATTTGGTCGTGAGATGTTATTATCTTCATCATCGCCTGGAATCTCTAACTCGTCCAAAGCAATTGTTAGAATGCTTCGCCAACTTTTATCCATGATTTGCCAATCCGGGGATTTAGCCACTCTAGCCTTGCGTTGTTGCTTGGGAATGTTGTGCTTGAAAGCAATTTCTAAGCAATTTGCCATGTGCTCTTCTTGCATGTAATACACCCCCTTCATATCAACGGCTAGTTAAGTCGCTATTCAACTAACCGGCAACAATTATCAGTAAAACCATCGCGTATATGTTTTTTGTCACTAGTGTTCATGAATGAAGAGTCACTAGCGGAGTTTGATTGAGACCATGGATTTCGTTCGAGCTGTTGCATTATTGGCCCACCCAGTATTAGCCTGTGCGCTGATTTTCTGGATTTGGCGGCAATACTCATGGCGCAAGACAAGTAAAGGAATGACGGGGCAAATGCGCAAGGATTTTCTTGAAAAACATGAAAGAAATGGTGAATTTATTTTGTGGGCAGGATTTGTTGTCGTATTAGTTGCTTTTATTGGGCGTATGGTGGCAGGATGGAGATCTAGTGGTGATGTTTTTGCCGAAATTTGGCCAACCAGCCT
>DUJK01000038.1:0-2504 GCA_013329925.1 Candidatus Poseidoniaceae archaeon | reverse complement strand
GAAAAGTTTGCTGATGAAAAATTAAAGCATGGTAGGGCCGCGGATTTTATTATGGCGTTAATATTCATTCACGCTTTTTTGGGATTTCTTTACATATTCGCTGTGTTATGATTAACTGCCAAAACAGTATTCCTATCAGACCACATTTGAAGCCATTTTGCTAAGTTATCATCAAGCCCAGGTGGCTGTATTCGACAACCACAAGCATTCATGTGCCCTCCACCACTCGGGTCAAATTTAGTGGCAAGTCGAGAAAGATCATACTTACCTTGACCTCCTTCGATAAACGAGTTTGCATAGAAGCTTGCTGAGAGTGGTGGTCTTTTCGGGTCATTGATATCGCCGTCAGTGAATCCATGGATTATGCAACAAGCATCTGCCTTATCACCAGCCCAAGCAGTCACTAAATAGCCATTAGAAAAATGTCCTGTATCTTGTAAATTGCATACTGCAAGTCGGTTGATTATCTCGGTGTTGACTTCAACTATTTTTTGTATTGCCACTCTTTGCTGTTGTTGGGCTGATAATCGTAATTTTACTTCTGGCAATTGTAAGATTTGTGAGATGGTTTTGCCTCGGGCCAAATGACTAACAATATGATTCATGTAATCACTTTCAGTGACTTTTAGCGTTCGACTAAAACGCATTAATTCACCGTCTTCACGAAACTGTTCAATCGTTATTCCCCCCGAATCAAGCGCATCAACAAACGGCATTACCTCCACAAAATTAGTTAAGTCGCAATGAGGATTAATCAAGTCATAAACTAATCTTGCTGCTGATGGGGTGGCCTGCCAATCAGTCACTCCGCCTTTTTTTTCAAATGCTAGTGATTCTTGCTTAGTTGGTTTATTGGTTTGGTGGTGATCTAAGTACCAGCCACAGTTTTGATGAAATGGTAAATCGACTATTACGGTGGAGGAGTCTATTTCTTTGTCCATGTTGCCATTTCTTACCAATGCTGCATGTGAAAACCTAACTTCTGCACCGGGATTGAAGGTTTTTAGAATGGCTGCGCCAATTAAACCATCGAAGTCAGAGTCTGCCACAATTTTAGCAAACTGTGGAACCTTGTTCGTACCCATATATTCAACTCAAACGACTAGATTGAAGTATTTTTGCAGTAACTTGCGTAAATAACTTGACTAACTATGTGCTGGGGTAGTTATGGAAACCTCTTGCGGTGTCGTTCTAGTAAATTATGGAACGGTATTATTACTGCAATATCCCCAAGGCTATTGGGATTTGCCAAAGGGTCACGTCGAAGCCTTTGACCGTGATAGGAAAGCTACTGCAGCTAGAGAATTGGTGGAAGAAACTGGCATTTCAGCAATAGAATTTATTGATGGTTTTGAAGAAAAGACAACGTATAGTTTCAAGAAAAAGGGAAGATTAACCGAAAAACAGGTTTTTTGGTTTCTAGCCACTACTGAAAAAATAACAGTAAAATTATCCAAAGAACACCATAGCTATATGTGGCTTGATTGGGATTTAGCAATTGATATGGCAACTCATGATGAGACAAAAGGCACTCTTAACAAAGCCAAGACATATGCTGACAGTATTGGTTTAGTCTAAGTCATTATAGTCAGCGTCATTTGAACCAATCTTCCTAATCATATTGGCGACATTTGATGAGTCGCCGCGTTTGCCAAGAGGTGTCCAAAGAGTTTCCTGCTCGCCCATATTTTTTGTGACCCATCTAGCAAACACAAAAAACCAATCCGATAGTCGGTTAACATAGACTTTAGCGACCTGCCTAACCGCTTTGCTGCCTTCTTCATCTTCAATGGTGACAAGCCCTCTTTCTAGGCGCCTAGTTACGGTTCTAGCCAAATGAATTATTGGTTCAGGCCCTGCTCCTGTTGGCAAAATGAAACTGGTTAATGGGTCAAGTTGTTCTAGCCATGCATCCATTTCATCGGTTAAACTATCACATTGTGTCAAGTCAATTAACTGCATATATTCGGGCAATTTATCAGGTTCACAAGCGAGTTCGGCGCCTAAGTCGAATAATTCATTTTGTATCCGATCTAGTGCAGATTCAGCGATGTTCTGAATTCGGTTAATAGTCGCACTTGAGCCGCCATCAGCATGACTTGGTAAGACTTTACACTCTCTTCGTATCAAGCCAACAATTGAATTTAATTCATCACATGTCCCAACTGCGGCAAATCTTACGTGAGATTTTCGGTGTCTTGAGCCATCAACAAATGCAGAGGAACCGTCATCTCCAGTTCCAGTATAAACACGATTAATTCGAACCATTACACACCCGACCTAACCATCCGAGGTTATGCTTCTATGAGTGGTTTGCGGGAGAGGAAACTTGAGTTTAATTCATGATACCATTCGATATCTTCCTCGCCAATGCACCAAGAATACTGGACTACTTTCCCATCTACAACTCCGTACCATTCAAGTCTACCAAGTTCTAAACAAGCCATTCGAGCGCCGGTTGATTCCAGTCTCTTCACTACGCTGTGCCACGATTGTATCATTGT
>DUJK01000198.1 GCA_013329925.1 Candidatus Poseidoniaceae archaeon | reverse complement strand
CCCCGTATTTAGAAATCACCCTTACAGACAAACGGACAATAATGGTCTTAGACTTCACTTTTACTCTAAAGTGAAAGTGAAAAAGAGATACTGCACTTCATTTTAGTTTTACTTTTAGTTTACTGAGTCGTTCCTTTCTTCATATACTACAGCCCACACGTTTGTTTCATGAATAACCAAGGAATTGAACAAGAAACAATCGCATTTAGTGACATGATTGAAACCCAGTCACTTGACAGAGAACCAGTTTGGAACTCCAAAATAAGTACCATACTCGCCCACCCCAGCGGTAGAATCCCATCCCTTTCTGCCGCTGTAGGGTGGCAACCTATACACATACCAGGTGTGTCAAAATTATCTGAACCACAAAGTTCTACAATCAGAGGTTTGGTTAGAAGAGTAAGAATTCATCGAGGTGAAGCTTGATGAGTCGAACTAGAAGATTGCGAACAGAGATCGTTGACTATCTAAGTAATGTTGGAGAAGCCAATACCACTACCATTCTAGAACACGTGAACAGAAGATTTCGCTGGGGAGCGACAATGAACCAACTAGGTAATGTCCTGGCCAGAGACAACAGATTTGCAAAAGTTGGATTTGATGAGGGTACTGATGTCGGTGGATTTAGAACCAGAGTTTGTGTTTGGTCAATGAATGCTTAATCAACAAAGTAATCAAAACCTACGCCCTTTTGCCATGAATTATGAGCGGAACGTTTCAATCGTATCTACAACTGATGCGTTTGAAAAATGTCCTGCTTGCTGCAATTACAGTCCCCTTAGGTGCTCAGTTCGCTATTGGTGAAGAATGGGCCACTGAACAGTTAGCAGAAGTTGTTTTGCAGATTCTAGCAGTAGTATTCTTTATTGGTGCAGGAAACACGATGAATGACATTAAGGATGTAGCAATAGATCGGGAAGCTCACCCAAACAGACCATTAGCATCTGGAATCATTTCTATTGACTCTGCCAAAAAATTTGTTAAACTACTTTGGGCTTTGAGCATAATATGTGTCTTAGCAGGTGCTTATCTTCTATCAACTTCTGGTCATTCTTCTGTGGAATTACTGGCGATATATGTCATTGCTATCACATTAATGTTAACTTATGACCACGGGCCATCGCTAAAAAATACCGGTCTGAAAGGTAACATATCAATTTCTATCATGGTTGGAGCAGTAATACTCTATGGCGCATCAAGTGTTGGTCAGTTGTGGAATACTCTGGTTTGGTGGACTGGAGGGGTGGTATTTTTCACTAATCTTGCTCGTGAAATAATCAAAGATTGTGCAGACATGGAAGCCGATAAAGGAACCAGACAAACCTTGCCGATGAGTATCGGTCTGCTAAAATCAAGAATGACTGCTTATGTTATTGTTATGGCATCATTGGTTTGTCTATACGTTCCGTACTGGAAAGGACCGTTTGAGTTCAATCAATTAATTTTCCAAACTCCTGCTATACTGATGTTAATTACTCTAAACAAGCAACTTGCCATTGGTCAAGACCACCAGGCTGCGGGAAAAATTAGAGTTGCGATGCTGCTAGGATTGATTGGTTTTATTGTACCAATGTATCTCTAATCAGATTAGTCCCATGAATTCACCCATGGTTTCCCATGCCTCTTCATTAACTAAGTAAGTAAGTAGTGACATTTGAGCCCACATTCGATTTTCAGCTTGATCAAACACGATGGAATTCTTATGGTCCATGACCCAATCAGTAACCTCATCACCACGATGAGCCGGCAAACAATGCATGAATCTCCATTCATCATTCATGTTGCTGACCAATTGTTCGTTAACTTGGAAACCATCAAACGAATTGATTTTGTCTTTGAGATGTTCCTCACCCATTGAAATAAATACGTCAGTATAAACTACATCTGCATTTGAAACCGCTTCAACTGGATCGTTGGTAGCAATAACTTTGCTACCATTCTTTGCCGCAAGTTCTTCTGTTCGAGCTACAATATCTTCCGCTGGCTCATACCCCTCTGGAATCGCATAATGGATATCTATGCCAAGCATTGCACATGCTAGCATCAAATCATGTAATACATTATTACCATCGCCTACCCAAGCAACTATTAGATTATCCAATTCATTGAAATTTTCTAATACTGTCATCAAGTCTGCTGCTGATTGGCATGGGTGATGTTTATCTGAAAGTGCATTTAGTACAGGCACATCAGCGTATTTTGCTAGTTCTGCAACATCGGAGTGAGAAAAACATCGATAAGTCATAGCACCAAGGAACCTAGATAGAACTTGAGATGTATCTCCAACTGTTTCAGATTTACCTAGTTGAATATCGTTCTTCAGCAGAGTAAGTGGGTAGCCACCTAAGCGATTAATTCCCACCTCGAATGATACCCTTGTCCTAGTACTTGGCTTCTCATATATTGACCCAACAGCAAGCGTATCAAGTGGCATGAAATTTATTGCCACATCGTCTCCTTGCTTCCACAAACGCTTGAATTCTATTGCCCATTTTAGAATCATTTCAAAGTCTTCTTCAACATCGTCAATCGCCAGTAAGTGCTTTACCATAGCCTTGCTAATTCAAGGCGGTTTCTAAGAGTTATTGAATTAAAACTCAATTTCTTTCATGTTCGATATCTTGAGCAAAACCATCCCTAGCGTCGCCCATTCCGCCAAATAGTGCTTGAGCAAATGTCAAAACATCAGCAAGTCCTTCCTCAAGTTCAGAGGATAATGGTGTAAGACCAGGTGCTTGAGCAAATTCTTGCATCATACGTAATTGATTGATGGCAAATTCAGTTCTTTGCCCGCCTGCTTCATCATAAAGTGCTAATTCCAAAATCTCTAACCTTTCAGACCATTCTAGAATCTTTTCTAGTTCATCGGGCTCTAACAAATCAGACTTTGACAAGAAATTCTTGGTTGGCAATCCTAATCTAAATTCAACAATACTAGACAATAGCATTTGGGACACGAATCCAGATGGTGAGCGTGACAACATTGGGTCAAATAGATAGATAATAGCCGATTGATTTCTTCCTAATACCTCGATTAAGTGATTACTTGCCTCTCTAAAAGCAAATAATTCTACTTGGCCCGGGGTATCGACTATCATAAGTTCACCTGATAATGCGTGTAGTTGATCTGCAACGTCACCAGCTTGCGCAGCAAGTAAATCAGCGGCTAATATTTGTGCCCCATTAGGACCTAAGTCGTATTCAGTCATGACTTCAGTCAATGAGATTAAGTCTCTTACATCAAACTCAGCATCATAATGAACTCTTTCAGCACCGGGGTCTAAATTTACTGCAATGGCGTCTGTTTCAAGAAACCGTGACCAGCGCTGAAAAGCAGTCACTAAGGATGATTTTCCTGCGCCTGCAGTTCCAACAACAAAAATTACAGGGGGTGTTCCACTATCTAGACCGACCATGTAGGGGGCTTTCTCGCCTCATAAATCAACTTGATTGTAAATTAGGTATAATTAGGGTTTAAATCGCATTTTTTAGTTGAACCTTTGAGCATAATGGTTATGTGCTATGCATCAATGGCGGTAATACCGCATTGTATTTATGCGCGGAGGAATTGAAATGTCAGAAGAAAAACCACCTATGCCAGAGATGCCACCTATGCCACCTATGCCACCTATGGA
>DUJK01000139.1 GCA_013329925.1 Candidatus Poseidoniaceae archaeon | reverse complement strand
TTTAGACATGTCTGTTGACGAGGCAGTGACGTTTTTCCAAAATCAAAAATCATTAAATCGAATTCTTACGACATTGAAGGATGTAGGTCTAGGGTACATTAGACTCGGACAACCAGCAACAACTCTATCCGGCGGGGAAGCGCAACGAGTAAAATTGGCGTCTGAATTACATAGGCCCACTAGAAGCCATACAGTGTATATCTTAGACGAACCTACTACCGGCCTTTCTATGTTCGATGTTCATCAGCTAACAGAAGTAATGCTACGTCTTAGAAGAAACGGACATACCGTAATTGTAATCGAGCATCATTTAGATGTGGTTAAATGTGCAGATTGGGTAATTGATCTCGGGCCAGAAGGGGGAGAATTGGGTGGACTTATAGTGGCAGAAGGTCCACCAGAAAAGATTGCTAAAGTTAAGGGCAGTTATACAGGATTACATTTGAAAGAACTTCTAAACTAGTAATTGCAGTGCCAAGATTTGAGTACGTCTACCCTTTGAGGCGTTACAATGTACCGTTCAAAGAACCCCACACTATCAGACTCAACTTTCGATAAGTCGAACTATCAAGAAGCATCTTGGTGGGATGAGAACTCTAATTTGATGACTATGGAGGGGACCGCAGAAAAAACCGGAATACTTCTGATAATCACTACAACTTTGGCCATAGCAACTTATGCCTTCTTACCCGGACTTGCAATAATTGGATTTTTAGGCGGTTTTATTACTGCAATGATTGTAATTTTTTCTAGATCTACAAATCCAGTTTTGATATGTGCCTATGCTGGATTCGAGGGCCTGGCATTAGGCGGATTTACATATTTCATAGAAACCGCTGTAAAATTTCCGGGTTTGGGTATAATTGCAGCAGGACTAACTTTCTCAATTTTAGGCTCAATGTTGATGCTATACCGAGCACGTTTAATCTCATGGGACAGAAATCTTGCTATAGCAGTATATTCTTCATTGGGCGCCATAGCAATCATATATATCGCCTCTTTTGTTGGTATGTTTTTAGGATATGAAATACCACTGATACATGGAAACGGCCCCGTAGGGATTGCGTTCTCTCTATTTGTTATTGGAATAGGTGCTCTTTGTTTAGTTGCAGATTTTGATTTCATTGAAAAAGGAGTCCAGAGAGGAGCTCCCAAGCAATTAGAATGGAGAGCAGCGTTTGGGTTGATGGTGACTTTAATTTGGTTATACATCGAGATCCTCCACCTTCTTGCCAAACTGGCATCTAGAAGATGATAAGATGGAAATAGATCTAATATTAGGGTTGACTTTAGCCGGTATTACGCTAGGTTTTGTTGAAGGAATAAAACCAGGGCCATTACTTACAATGGTAATCAAAGAGACACTCTCAGGAGGGCTTAGGGCCGGAGCATGGACTGCCGCCGCTCCAATATTTACAGATGGTCCTTTAGTGATAATTAGTCTATTTGCGGCTGCATGGTTTGCAACACAACCGTTTGCATTATTTACAATTTCAATCATTGGAGGGCTTTTTCTAATTAAGATGGGAATTGATTGTTTTTCTATAGAGCCACCAATTGGCGATGAATTACTCACAGATGCTAAGGGAGCATTTCGGAGAGGCCTCCTAGTCAATTTATTGAATCCAAATGTTTACGTTTTTTGGTTTTTAATAGGTGGTCCATTGATGGCTTCGGCAGCGGAAAAAGAGCCTTTAGCCCCCATAGCCTATGCCTTATCTTTCTTAATCTCAATAATTTTGGTGAAGACCTTTATTGCTTATTTATTCGATAAAACACGTGGCAACATTTCTGCTAAAAACTACAAACTTGCTTTATCTTTCTGCGGAGTCGCAATGTTGATATTTGCCGGAGGCTTTATTCTACAAGGAATTGATATTTGGTCCAATGATTTCTGAATCAAGCTAATGTTTGAGGTCCACCTTCCGGTAAAACATTCAATGGAACGGTAGAGCCTCTGAGACTTGGCCCCATCATTGTAGTCCCATAAATCCCCTCATCTTGAAGATTATTTCCAATGTTATGCGAAAGTCCGAACCAAGGCCTTCCATGATTGTCAACAAGGATATCAATGAAATCTCCAAATCCGCCACACCTATTGTATCCACAATCTGTCTCTAAACTCAAAGGATCTCCAAACTCATTTACTTGAACTGTAGTTATTAGCGGTGTTTCACTAAATGAATCAGTCATTATTGAGATGTATCCGTTCCAAGTATTTCCTCCAGTATCTCCAAGATATGCGAAAGCAACTCTGCCACTATCTCCAGCTGCAACAGCCGGAAAACCAGTGCCATTTAGCCCAGGGGGGGCAACCATCAACGGATCACTCCACGAGTCTCCCTTATCGAAAGAATAGGAATAGTAGGGCAAATCATCTGCGCCCATCCACATTGCATGCAAATTGTCATCTTCATCTGGATATACTTGTGCTTCTTCAAAATTCCAAGTATCTGCCATTCCAGTGACGTCTGTAGGGAGCTCATGCTCTGTCCAAGTCAGGCCGCCGTTAGTACTTCTGTAAATTGAATAACCTTCGCCATCACAACTAGGGTTACCTCTGTAGAAGTTCCCATCATTTGCACCTACCATGTGGCCTGTCAAACCTCCGCTGTTACAATTAGCCGGAGCTCCTGGGACCTCTGGCCCCCATGTAAGCCCTCCATCATTACTTGTCGAACAAAGAGGTGACTGCCAATTTCCATTGACACAGAACACCCATGTAGTTTCATGCAATACTGCATTATATGGCGAAGAGGCAATGGTTTGATGGTCTTGAACTGAATACCCAGTCGCAAATGAAGCCAGTCCAAATGGCCCCCATGTCTCTCCCTCATCGTCTGACCATTCAACAGTCATTCCTGCCAATGCATGCATATCGAATTTCATTATTCTATCAGTCCATCTATCTACATATACGTACGGATCATTACTATTAGCGACAGCACCCTGATATGTATTTTCACAAGAATATGAAGAGACATCAACCATCTCAATCATACCAGTACATCTGATAATTGCAGTAGAGCCACCTGGGCCGTTACCCCAACTAGTCATGTACAAATTATCTGCCGAGGTAATCCCTATTGTAGGCTCAAAAGTCGAAAAACCAATTCCATAATACGTCCCTTCGGTACATATAGGGATATTTTCGCCTTCTAGAATCGAAGTCCCATTAATTACGTGCGGAGCAACCAAAGCATCAACAGCTCCCGGATAATGATACCAAGTATTATTGGCAATACCATTTGGACACAAGTCATCAAATGG
>DUJK01000035.1 GCA_013329925.1 Candidatus Poseidoniaceae archaeon | reverse complement strand
TATAATTGTTTCAAAATCGACTCCATCTCCTTGATCAAGAGTGTTAATGATATCGGTTATTGCTGTCTCAATATCACTTCCCTTTTCATCTACCGGGTTGTCTTCATCTATCTTTGATTCAATTCTTTGAGGTGCTGGCTTAGAAGCAGATTCTAATTTTCCTTCTGCGATATCTAATGCTTGCATAACATTCAATCGATAATGCTCTAAATCTAATTCTCCGTAATGATTTCTAGCAGCAACTAAGCCAAGTTGTTGGTGTTCTGAAAACTCTGATTTTGACATCGATTCAATATTTGCATCAAAATCTAAACTTGTCATATAATTTGACATTCTTGTCATCATATGGTCTGATGTCTTAGCAAGCCAATTAGCATACCTAGAGGAGTCAATAATACACATTTCTTCGGGCCTAAGTGAAGTATATACTGCACCTTCATCTGTTTGGTATAAGCGTGTTTTAGCGACCATCATCAACAATATAGGCTCACCTGTTTCTAATTTTTCTACTAGTTGAATGGTTAATTCCTTGACTGAATCTGAGACATAATCTCCAACTGAAAAATAGTTAACTCCAGACGGGTCTCTTAACTGACCTTGGTAAATTACTGAACCTGTTGAGACATCTCTGCCTTCAATTCTTTCTAATAAACCTGCAACTATAACTCGATTAATCCTAGAACCCAATTTTGTTATCACAAACGATGGATCAAATTCGCCAGAACCTTTCTCGCTTAAGGTAGATTCACCATATTCTGAAGCAAATATGTGTACTGCAGATTGACGCTTTACTCGTCTTGTTGATTGCATTAGTTAACCCCCCATTTTGCCCTTACTTCAGTGGCTAAAAGACCTGCATCATCGTCATTTAATTCAACATGGTCTGCGAGAATCATCGCGCCTTGTTCATCAACGATTGTGCGACCGTTGGCTTTTATGACTCTACCAAGCATCATGTCCCTAAGTGATTGCACGAATTCCATTTTCCCATCGGATTCTATTTTCTGAGCCATCTTATCTTCATCTAACCCTGTTAGTTTGATTGATGCTGACTTGTTTATCAATAATGAAGCGGTATTTTCACCATCATCTATTACCAACCTCAATCTAACATCTTGTTGAGATTCTGACGAACCACAAGATGAACATTCGCCATCTCGAAGTACTCTACGACATTCCAAACAACGCATTATTATTCCAGAATCATCGCGTACACTGACTATTGTTCCTTCAGTAGAGATTCCAACTCTACTAGACGAATTGGTTAATTCGGTCAAGCCAACTTCGACAACATGATCCGCTAGATTTATCGATTCATCCCACGGCGTGTTGTCAAGAAATTCTACTTGCTTCGCACTATCAACCGTTATGTCAGGAATGCCCTGCCAGGCTCTTACCCTGACGCCGGATAACTTGACGGTTAACGGCAATTTACTTTCGTCTACAGGTAATTCTTCCCATGCACTCATTCGGCATCTTCCAGTCAAATCAGCAATTTGTCCTGACCAAAGATGCTTTTCGACTCCATCTTTAGTGAAAGACCGCTTTTGCCATTCAGTAATTTGTACAACAATTTCTACATCCCTTGAACCATCGGTAAGTTGAGATATAGTTTTCATATTTTGGCTGTTTAACTGCTCTGTATCTGCAAAATTGGCGTCGTGGAAGGTTTCTATCTTGGTTGTTCTACCAAAATTCAATTCTGGAGTATCTCTAAAGGTTTTAACCTGCGCTCCATCTATTTTTACCAAACTACCAATTTCATGTTCAAACGGTTCCCATGAAAGGAAACCAATCGTGCCTGATTCATCAGCAATTCTACCCCTCACTACATCGATAGACCCAGACCCGTCTTTACGATGAATTTGGTCTTGTCTAGAGGAAAGTACTCTGCCAACAACACAAATATAGCCGTCTTTTGGAATATTGCTGATATCTATTGGCTCGCCTGGAGCATTAACCGGTCTTGTTCCCTCTCGAAGAACTGCAATTCTTGCCCCTTGATTTATGTTAAGCGACATTTTTCCTTGATATTCATTAACTGATGCACCTTCGATTCGGACTACAGAACCTGGTGTTATGTTTGAGTTTGGCCCCCAATCCTTGTATTCCCAGCGAACTCTTTCGGAACCATCATCCCATGGATTATCTTCAATCAATCCAAAGGCGATTTTCTTCTCCTCACCTCTGATTGTTTGTTCCCTAACATTGTGAGAGATGATTTCTACCTCTATCTCAACATCCCTGTCAGTTCCAGAAAGTTCGGATAAAGACTTTACTTTCTTTGTATTTCTTGGTTGATTATTAGTTTTACTGGGCGTTGTAGTTTGTTGTTCACCTTGGAATCTTCTAACTATTGATCTAAGTGCATCCTGTGGTGGAATATAGAATTCTTCTTCGTATTTTTTGAATGATGCTTTGACTTCATCAACATTCGCATCAGGGCATTCTGATAAAACTGCCTTGACGTGCGATTCATATTTGTCATCAGACATATGGAACACCTGTACAAATAATATTCAGTTTGCCGTTTCCAGTATTTGGAACGGATGCGGGCCTCTGTGCGGTTTGGTTTAGACAATACACTCCCTTTTCCTCCAGTAGGTTAACACCGGAGTCGGCGGAACATAAATTATCCCATTGAAAAAGCAATTAAACAGGATTAACTCTTATTCCTTTGGTCAGTAATACATTCGGTACGTACATACTTCCGGAGGAATAGGATCCTTGTGCTCTGACATCATCACCAAGAAAAACCCCTTTTTGTAATGCTTTAGCCATGTTTCCAGAGACTCCTGCTTGTTTAACTGCGCCGATTATTTCACCATTTTCAACCCGTAGTATTGAGCTGGTAGTGACAGAAAAATCTCCACTAGTAGGATTAGCAGTATGAGCACCCATGACGCTGTTGATTACGAACCCATCTCCCATTATTTCAAGCATGGATTCAAAATTATGAGATTTTTTCGAGGAAGACAAAAACAGGTTGCTGCAACCAGAAACAGGTGGAGATTGATGGCCTGACCTAATTGCCGAGCCTGTAGTCTGGGCAGATTCAATTCGTCCCTCTGAAATTTGCTGTGCAGAGTCTCTAGTTGACCACAAGGAACCTGTTAGCTTACCATCTTGAATTAACACATTTTTCCTCGATGGTACTCCTTCGTCGTCTCTTGAACCAGATGATTTACCTGCTTCCACTGTTGCATCATCGATTATTGAAAGGTCAGGACTAATCACATTTTGTGACATCTTACCTGACCAAAATGATTCATTACGGACTAACTTTTCTCCTTTTACTGCGGTTGGCACAACTACTGAAAACAAAGGAGAAAAACCTTCACTGGTCATCAATATTGGTGAATCGTCATCCATTGCATCGACCTTGATTGGGTCTCTGGTTAGTTGCGCCCATTCAACAGCTCTTTCAATGCATTCTGGGACATTCGGGAGTTGACTTTTCGCAGATTTACTTTGCCAAGAACTAGTTAATTGATCATTTTCCTCTATAGAAATTTGTACTCCGACTCCATGAGAGGTAGTTAAACCTCCCGAATCGATACCTTCACTAGTTAGAATTGAAGCAGCATTGGCACTAACCCCAATACCACCACCGGTAACAACAGCTCGTGAATCTAAAGAAGAAACCTCGGAAATAATCGCGTCTGCCTGATTGAGGAGGAATTCGGAATCTAAATCGATAATGGATTTATCAAATAATCCTCCTACTTGTTGCGCATTTTGCTCTGATGGAAGGACAAATCCTTCTATTGACGGTGACATACGGGCAATTGAAATTGCACTGCTGATTGCTTCATCCGCTGATTTAACATCAACAAGATAAGCAAAACCAAATTTACCATCTTCTAACACCCTTACGCCATATCCACCTTCACCTCCGCCACCGGCAAGAGAAATCTTTCCCCCTTCGATGTCTATTTGGTGACCATATGACTGAGAGGCAACTACTTCCCATTGACTGATGCCTAATTGATTGCATCGAGAACCAATAGTTCTACAGCCGTCTTGCAGTCGGTCTAATGCACCCTCTGGCAACAAATTCATCCCACCAATGCTTCACTTATTCGCATTATTGGTCCGCCATCCCCAACTGGGACTGTTTGCCCTTTACCGCAAAATCCTGGGGCTGCTAACTTAGAATCTTTTGTTAGTCCATCAACATCATTCAAGATCTGTAACGTAAGTCCGCTAACACTTACATCTTTTAGAGGAGTAGTTATTTCTCCATTTTCGATTAACCATGCTTCTTGTGCAGCAAATTGGAATGAACCTCTGCCGGTATCTACTTGTCCACCACGAGAACCACATGCATAGACGCCATA
>DUJK01000020.1:711-5137 GCA_013329925.1 Candidatus Poseidoniaceae archaeon | reverse complement strand
TCTCTGTTAGCATGGATGAAGAAAATAGATGAAGCAGAAGTAGGCCTACCAAATGGTGTTTTACAAGTAATAACTGGTTCTGGTGGTTTGATCGGTGATGCTCTTGCTGGCCACTCAGGAGTTGACGGAATCGTTCTTACTGGAGGTGTGCCAACTGGTAAAACTGTAATGGCAAAAGCCAGTGATAATCTAACTCCAGTTACTCTAGAACTTGGAGGCAAGGGAGCCAATATTGTATTCCCGGATGCGAATTTAAAATATGCTGCAAAAGCAATTTGTTTTGGAATTTTCATGAATGCAGGACAAATGTGCTGGGCCGGTTCTAGATTGATTGTCCATGAAGATGTTCACGATGAGCTGGTTGATGCAGTTGTAGCTGAAGTGAGTAAATGGAAAGTCGGACCAGGAATGGCTGAAGGTGTGCGTATCGGCAGTCTAGTTCATACCAATCACCGAACCGAGGTGCTGGAGAAATTAGCATTAGGACTCTCTCAAGGTGGCGAGATTGCCTGTGGTGGTAATGCTGTAGATGGGGAAGGTGCTTTTATGGAAGCAACCGTAGTTACTGGAATTGACTCAAATAACTCATTATTCAATGATGAATTATTTGGACCAGTTTTGTCAGTGACCAAATTTTCAACAGAGGCAGAGGCGTTAGAACTTGCCAATCACTCAGACTTTGGTTTATTAAATGGGATTTGGACCAACGATTTAAGTCGAGCGCACAAGTTAGCAAGGGATTTAGAGTCAGGAATGATTTCAATTAATGAATATCCGATTACTTTCCCACAGACCGCATTTACTGGATGGAAGAAATCCGGAATAGGGATAGAACAAAGCAAGGATGCTTTGAGATTTTATACTAAGGTCAAAAATGTCAATATTAAACTGTGAGGTGTGAAAATGAGCGTTTCATTCAGCGATATGGGCCACGGAGTTCGATTGATTCGATTTTCAGGCCAGTCCGCAACACAATCTTTTTCACGGACTTTTTTGCCTGAAATCGCCAAAGCCATAGATGACGGATTAACCAACACGAGCGTTCGAGCACTCGTATTAACTGGTGAAGGCAAATTTTTCTCTGCTGGCGCGGATATCAATGCATTTGCTAAGGCAATAAAAGACGGTGATGCACCTCAGTTAATTCGAGATCTTACCGGAGTTCTCCATCCCTTACTTGTACGAATGCGTCAATCACCTACTATTTGTGTGGCGGCTATCAATGGTGCATGTGCAGGGGGCGGGCTTGGTTTAGCCTTGGCATGTGATTTGCGGATCGGGTCATCCAACGCTAAAATGGCTGCTTCATACTCCGGCATGGGGCTTTCGCCCGATGGTGGAACAACGTGGTTGTTGCCTCGTTTGGTTGGTGTTCAAACCGCAAGGAAATTTTTCTTTGAAAACGAGATATGGTCAGCAGAAAAAGCCCATCAAGTGGGGGCAATGGATGCCATTGTCGAACACGATTCTTTACTTGATTCTGCCTTAACAAGGGCACGAAAATGGTCTCAATGGGGCAATCATACCAAAGAGGCAACTAAGCATCTACTCGATGTTCAGTCTGTACAAGATTTCGAGACTCATCTAAAACATGAACGTACTCTGATAGAAGCAGCGGGAACTACCGATGCGTTCAGAGAAGGCGTAACGGCATTTATTGAAAAACGCCAACCGAACTTTGATCAATCACTGTGGTAATTCACACTCTTCTGCTTCACCAGAAGACCAATCATAGATCCCCATACCTGTCTTTTTCCCAAGGCGTCCAGCAGAAACTAATCTTTCCATCAATGGGTGGGGTGCATATGAATCATCATCAAATGATTTCTGCAGATTTTTTAGAATATCTCTTCTAACATCTAATCCAACTAAATCAGTCAGAGCTAACGGACCCATCGGGTGTTTGTAACCAAGTACCATCGCAGTATCGATATCTTTTGCACTTGCAACACCATCTGCAAGCATTCTGATGGCCTCATTTCCTAACACAACACCCAACCTTGAGGTTGCGAATCCAGGGATATTGTTGACTAAAATTGTGGTTTTATTCATTTTAAGGCCAGCTTGTTCAGCAATTTCAATAGTTTTCTCAGCACATAAATCGTGTTTGACTAATTCTAATAATTTCATTATTGGTACTGGATTGAAAAAATGCATGCCAATAACCCTTTCGGGACATCCTGATGCAGCCGCGATATCAGCAATCGACAGAGATGATGTGTTAGTTGCCAGTATGCAACTTGCACTGGTGAATTTACCGAGTTGCTCAAAGATTTGAGATTTTAATTTTGGGATTTCTGGCACTGCCTCAATAACTAAATCAGCGTGCTTAACAGCAGGTTCCATATCAGTAAATTGGCTTAGATTTTGCGACCATTGTTGTTTCTGTTGTTGAGTTGTTTTACCTCGAGCAATTCCTTTGTCCCAAAATGCGTCAATGGTTTTCATGCCTTTTTCCAAGCCATCTGAGAATGCATCATATAGGTTAGTCTGCCATCCACTTTGCGCACAAACTTGGGCAATACCTGCACCCATAGTCCCCGCACCAATAACAGCCACTGTGTTAATCGCCATGGTTAACCCAAGAGGTTAAACTTCATGATGCTTGCTTGTCATTTGTGGCTTTTGACTGGGCGATAAAAACCCCGCCTGTGATAAGAATGAAGGCAAATACTAGCGACAATCCAAGTTTTTCATCAAGTAGTAGGTATCCCCCGAGGATTCCAAATGGTGGGACTAGGTAGACATACAAAGCACTCATTGAGGCACCAATTTTTATTATACCGTCAGCGAACCACACGTAAGCGACAACTGTAGAAAATATTGCTAGAAATACCAAACCAATCCATCCGTCTGTACTAGGTAGAACAAAACCTTGAGTCATAGTTTCAACGGCCATTATTGGAGTTAATAATATCAGACCAGCTACAGATGACCACACCGTTAATTCTAACGGATTGAGTGGCTTAGATGACTTTTCATCAGGTTCAGTCATCGCCTTTTTCATTAATATTGTGTTACAAGCCCATGCCAGTGCTGCACCAGCGATAAGTAAATCACCAATAGCCCGATCGACAAAATCAATGTCAACATTTGGAGAGTAGTAAAATAATATTCCAACTCCAGTAATTCCCATTAACAATCCGGTGACTAAATTCCAGTGCATACTTTCTTTGAGAAATATAACTGCTAATATTGCAGTAAAAATAGGATTGAAGGTAATCATTAGCGAAGCATCTCCAGCTGCGGTATATTGCATGCCAAACATGAAGAATGCTTGATATACGCAGGTTGAGAAAAACCCAATCAGGAACAAGATCTTCCATTCCGATTTGCTGGGAAACATCCATTGTTTTGAAAGTTTAAGATAGGCTAAAAAGCATAAGGTGGCGATAATGTAACGAATCCACGAGGCTGTGAAAGGTAGAACATCGTTGGCGACAACTCTACCTGCAGGCCAACCAATGCCCCATATTATTGCAACAGTGAATAATTTCAAATGAGTTGCTAAATTATTCATTCAAAACGCTCCAAACCTAGTTGGAGCATTCTTGAGCGTGGTAATCCTATTTCTGGCAATCCCTTGGCCGGAGCATACATCTTGAGCCCCTCAATACGGGAGACATAGAGTCCATAACTTGCCATGTCTCCTAGATTGAATGGTGTTTCTAGGCCCATATCCGTCAGTGCTTGACAAGCTTTTTGGCTGTAGATTGGATACAGGTTTGTGGAAAAGTGCATCCACTCTGAGACTCTTTGGGTATCTATGCCTTCAATGGTTAGCAAATGTTCAAGCAAAGCCACGTCTGGATAAGATACTGTCCTGATGATCATTTCAATTTCGTTGGCAATCTCTTCCGGGAATGCGTAAGGTTGCCTTTGAGCCCAGTCTTCGGCGACTTTCACGTGATCCATGGAAGCCTTATTTTGAATAGCGAACAGTGCATCAGAATAATCTTCATCATCAACGCTGTCGGCAACTAGTCCTGGCAGTACCGAGTAGAAGGACTCACATTTGTCAACATCTACGCCATAGAGGGAAATCGGTATCATTACAATGCCTCTATGGTTATGCGGATATACCGATGCCAGACTCTATTTGTCTAGTGGACATAGGTTTGTTAGCAATCCATTCTTGTTTGAAAATTTCTTCTAAGTCAATTTCGTCTTGGTCTCTTGGAAGTATGTTGTGTAAGTAGTCAGCCCAATCTTCATCTGAACCGTCGAATGAAGTTCCGTCAACATTGAATTTTTGCCCCTTAGCAGCCCCAATCTTACGGTTAAAGTTCTCGTGAGGTACATACAATTTCGGGGCGTCTTCAGGTAAATAACCGCATAGTTTTCTAATTTCACCAGCGATTTCATCGTGGTAGTGTCCCCTCGACTCTTCGTTTAGGGTTGCTTTGTCAACTTCGATGCCAGCTTC
>DUJK01000020.1:0-323 GCA_013329925.1 Candidatus Poseidoniaceae archaeon | reverse complement strand
GATGATGAAGCATCGACGCCAAACAGGTCGTGTGCGGTTGATACCCACTTGTTGATGTAACGTTGCAGCAAATCAAGCGGTATAACTCCAGCCTTGATGATTCTTCTTAGACCGTTAAATCCAGTACCTAGGTGGAACGCTTCTTCTTTGAGCATTGGTCCCATAGATGCAGCTAGTGGTTTGAAGGCAGAAGTTGACAGCATTCCTAATTGGAATTTTCCGTCTCTGTCTACAAACATTGTGTAGCAGAAAAAGTCTAGCCAATGCGGCATAGGGACATTGAATGCGCCGAGTAAACGATCGCCGTCCTGAGCATTTCTTTC
>DUJK01000123.1:6765-6891 GCA_013329925.1 Candidatus Poseidoniaceae archaeon | reverse complement strand
ACCCGGTTGTAAGCAAGCGGTCCTCTATGCTATGATGGCTACACTAGATCCTGGTGACGAAGTTCTACTATTAGCCCCAGCATGGCCATCTTATGATGGGATGTTGAAATTAATTGGTGCAGTTCC
>DUJK01000123.1:0-6432 GCA_013329925.1 Candidatus Poseidoniaceae archaeon | reverse complement strand
GTTCATGTTCCGGTTCGCAGAGACAATTATCATCCAGATTTTGCTGCATTAGAAAACGCCGTGACCCCTAATACCAAAGCCATAATGATCAATTCTCCAAACAACCCTACAGGCGCAGTATACACCCCTGAAGAGATTAAGATGCTGGTAAAACTAGCAGTAAAACATGATTTGTGGATTATTGATGATATGATTTATGCTACCTTGGTATGGGCTGATTACGGCTATACTTCACCAGCATCAATCGAAGGAGGAAAAGAGCGAACTATCACTATTGGAGGCTGGTCAAAAGGTTGGGCTATGACTGGATGGCGTCTCGGCTGGGCTGGAGGAAGTAAGCAAATTGCTGATGCTATTAAGAAAATCAATGCAAGTGCTGCCACCCACGTTCCTACCTTTTTGATGCCTGCGGCGATTACGGCACTATCGCTTAAGGAAGAAACAAAAATGATGCAAGATTCTTTCCATCAGCGTCGAGATGTGATTCACAAGTTACTCGACAACTTGCCCGGGATTACTTTACCCAAACCGGAAGGGGCTTTCTATGCTCTATGTGATATCAGCCAGACTGGCATGACCGACATTGAATTTGCTCAGCGAGCACTTGAGGAAGCCAAAGTACAATTGATTCCTGGCTCCTTAATGGAAGGCGGAGAAGGTTTTATCCGAATTTCATATGCTACTTCGATGGAAAATATCGAAGAAGGAATAACTCGTCTCAAGACTTGGTTATCATCGATTTAATCAAACATGGTTTGATAAAACCAACATACCAGAACTCTTCATGGCAGAGGGGGCTACTCCGTGGATTACTGAAGCGGTAGTCAATGCTCAATCGATTCATATTCTTGGTGCGGGGCTAAATTCAGCAAGACCGGCACATCAAGCAATTCATGACCTAGATAGCAGAGGTTGGAGGCTAGTCCCGATACACCCTAGAGATGCTGGAAGTAGTATACTTGGCAGACCGATTCGTCCGTCGATTGATGAAGGAATTATTCCCGAGATAGTGGTTCTTTTCCTTGCGCCAGAGAGAGCTAAACAAGCAGTAACAAAGATGCTGATGCAGTACCCACAAGATAACTTCCCAGTGATTTGGTTTCAAATCGGCGCACTGGACGAGGATACTGCGGAAATGCTTGAGCAAAGTGATCGACGCTTTGTTAGCGAAGACTGTATTGTACGATACATCACAAGAAATGACCTAGAAGCAAACGTTAAGTCGAATTCTTCAACGTGGTTCAGACAAATTAGTGATGAAGATGGTAGCGGTTGTTCTGTCTGGCAAGCATTTTCCGACGATGTTGATTTGATGAGTACGGAGCTTGAATGGGTTGGCGACCTACTAGACCTTGAACAATCACAACATACGATTGCTAGATACATTAGAAGCCTGCGAAGGAATGATGAAACGCTATTAGAAACGGCAATACGGCTAACTTAGATTTGGACGAATCGATTTAATGTTCCGCCCCCGCCAAAGGTGGCGTAGTATAGATCTCCACTAGGAGAAAACCGCAATGGTAGAGGAGTGCCTAATTGAGTGGCAATTCTAGTTTCATCAGAATCCCAGCCAGAAAAGTTACCCGCTTCGTCAAACACAGGAGTAAAATCAATTCTTACTATTTCATGTCCTTGTGGAAGAAGCGTATTCCATGAACCGTAAACTGAGGCATATACGGTGTGTCCAGCGCTGATTGAAAGACCAGGTAAAGATGAGTTTTCTGGTCTAACATCAATACCGTTCATCGAAGTATGTGGCGCCCACTTAGCAATTGGCCCGATCGTCCCAGATGGCACAGGGTCGTCCGGTTCGTCATTTGGCCACCCATAATCAGCACCAGGTATTAACAAATTTACCTCTTCAGGAGGATGGTCTCCATCCCAATCTCGTCCATTATCGGTAAACAAATACCCCATTGAATCGACCCATACTCCGTCAAATGAATTTCTTACTCCCGAAGCCAATATACCGTGATCGCCAGTTTGCCCATCAACCCACAACAATGCACCATTACGTAAATCGTCTTCAAAGCAGACATTACAGGTCGAGCCAGAGTGCCAAATTAGGGTACCATTTGGCATTGCGTTAATGCCGTTTGTTTGGTGATTACCAACTGGGACATCATCAATTAGCACTACTTTTTCATCTACTTGCCAATTGGAAGAGATGTTGTACCTGGATAGTTTTCCAGCCTCAGAGACGAATAGTACATCCCCGTCAAGATGGACATCATGTGGATTATTTAGTCCATCAATAATTACTTCATAATCAAAATCATTAGAGACATTCATCAATAAAATTCTATCACCATCTCGGTCACAGATTAGCAATTCTTCTGAACTGGCCCATTCTATACAAGTTGGTCCACCAAGACCTGAAGCAACCTTTTCAATTTCAAAACCATCAATCTTGACATTATTGAGCGGCGTGGTATATGGATAGATTTGGCGGGCGAATAATAGTAGGACTATTATTGCTAAAATTGGTAAGATCTGCCGCCACCAACGCATAATTAAACCTCACAAGTTGTTATTTAGAATGGGGAGCGATATTCTTTGACATCCTCAGCAATTCTCAGTAATTGGTTGTATTTAGCAACCCTATCTGAACGTGCTGGAGCGCCGGTTTTGATCTGTCCTGCTCGCGTTCCTACCGCTAAATCAGCAATAGTAACATCTTCAGTTTCCCCGCTGCGATGTGAGATTACGTTATTGAAACCATGAGATGTAGCCAAATCCATTGATTCAAGAGTCTCGGTGACGGTACCAACCTGATTCACTTTCACCAACATAGCATTAGCTGCTTTCATTTCAATGCCTTGGGACAAACGCTCGGCTTGGGTAACAAACAAATCATCGCCGACAATTTGAACTCTATGTCCCTCAGATTTGGTGAAGTTAGACCAGCCGCGCCAATCATCTTCAGCAAACCCATCCTCAATTGACAATATTGGATAATCATCAAGCCACCCTGCATAGATGTTCGATAACTCATCGCTGGAAATTTGTTTTCCGTCCATGTGATATTTATCGTCTGAGTAAAATTCTGTAGCAGCAACATCGAGTGCAATACCCATATCTTCAGTGGAATAACCAGCACCTTCTATTGCCCTTACCATATATTTCAATCCCTCTTCATTAGCAGGAAGATTTGGTGCAAAACCGCCCTCGTCACCAACACCTCCAAGCAAACCATCGCTTTTCAGCTCTTTTTTCAATGCGTGATAAGTTTCTACTCCTGCTCTTAGACCTTCTTCAAAGGTATCAAATCCGTGTGGCATAACCATGAATTCTTGAACATCAACATTACTAGCGGCATGTGCTCCACCGTTGAGTATGTTCAGCATTGGAACAGGCATAAGGCCGCCTGAAACGCCGCCAATATATTTCCACAATGGCAATTCGTGAACTGCGGCCCCAGCATGTAAACACGCTAGAGATACACCGAGCATGGCGTTAGCACCAAGAGAGGATTTGTTTGGAGTGCCATCTAATTCAATCATTACCTCATCGATTATCTTTTGCTCATCTACTGGCAATCCGACCAACGCTTCTTCAATACGCTGAGTGATATTTTCCACTGCTTGACTAACGCCTTTTCCAAGATACCTACTAGAATCTCCGTCACGCATTTCAAGTGCTTCATAAGCTCCTGTTGAGGCGCCTGAGGGAACTGCAGCCCGCCCGGTGAGTATACCGTTAACGTAACAGTCAACCTCTACTGTGGGATTGCCCCGACTATCGAGAATCATTCTGGCGTTTAATCCGGATATCTGGTTAGACATGGGTGAGCCTCATGCCTCCCAGCAGAACTCGTCATTTGAATAAAGCGGCTTTTTTGAAAATGGGTATTTTTAGGGTATTTTTCCTTATTTCGGACTAATTTTGCCAGAAAAGTCCGAAAAGGTGTAGTTTAGTAGCGTTAATATACCAATACTAGTACTGCTTGTCATGGCCCGAATAGCAGAAATTGACCGTGCGATACTTGCCCACTTGCGAAGAAATGGCAGAATGTCGTGTGTTGAATTAGCCAAAGATATTGGCGCATCAGAAAAAACCATACGTACACACATGAAGAAGATGGAAGAAAATGGGGTCATTCGAGGCTACACAATTAGAGAAGGTGGAGTAGGCCTTACTGCACTAGTTAGGATCAAGGTACTTCCAGGTGCAGAAATCGGCTCATTTGCCTCTGAAGTAACTGGCTGGGATGGTATTGAAATCATCTATGAAGTCTCTGGTGAGGCAGATTTAGTGGCTCTTGTTCACGTTGACGACACCATGGCGCTAAGAGCACTATTAGACAAAATGTGGATGGCTGCACCAAATGAAATAGGTTCAACCACAACCGAACTTGTGCTGGAACAGTACTGATTCAACAGCTAAAATATCATACCACAACATGAGTGATGCTGTTCTGTTTATCTCAGCCGTTTTATACCGCATACAACAGATTTGATGCTCAACATTATGAGTATCGGACTTTACAATATACTGGGTGTACTAGTGGGGGTGAGGAAATATGGCGACAGAAATGTCGTCGATTTGTCTGAGTGGGGCAGACCATTTGCTCGAGTTGTGGCTCGGTACCTAAAGGAAAAACCAATCTCGGTAATTCAGGTCACTAACCTTCACTTAGTTCTAACTATTTTTTGTGCTTGGCTGATTATACAAGGTGACATGATACTCGCGTGCTCTTTGCTAATAATCAAGGGAGTAATCGATGCTGTTGACGGAGAACTAGCCAGAATTAGAGAACGGCCATCACACGTTGGAAGATACTGGGACACTGTCGCTGATACGATTGGATTAATTGCCGTAATGGGGGCATTTGGCAGTGTTTTTGATTGGTCGATTATGTTTACTTGCGCCATGATTTTGGCTACATTATTCCAATATTCGTTATTTAATTACTTTTCAGTATTGATGAGAGCATTGGGCTCAGGAGATTCAACTAGCCGGGTTGATGAACGGATTAGGCCGGTTGCCCACCCCTGGGAAAAACAGCGCAATGTCAATATTTTTCACTCCCTATACCTTTTCTTTTTCAGTTGGCAAGACCGTATCATCTCTATCTTGTATGGTAAGGGTTCTGAAAGTTTAACCTTTGAATTAACCGTTGCTTCATCTCTAGGGTTTGGCATGCAGTCACTGATTATCTTCGCCATGGCGGTTACTCAGAATCTAAATTATCTACCAGAGTTGGTACTAGGATTTAACATGCTCATGATGGCTATGATTTTGCTACGCAGCAGGTTTTGAATCAATTCATTTGCCAAAATTGCGAGACCACATTTGAAGTGATGGAGGTGCTACAGTGAACATGGTCGAGCGACTACAAGTACAGTCCTGCTCACCATTTGAGATTTATCACATCCTAAATAGTTTAGAAAATGTATCCAAAATAACTGTTGAAGCGGAATTATTTCTGCCCCAAGGTGAGGGGCCGTTTGGCTGCGTTATTGCCCTTCATGGAAGTATGGGGTGGGCACAACACCATCAAGACCATATCAATGCCTGGCTTAATGCTGGGCTAGCGGTTTGTAAAGTGAATTCGTTCTCTTCTAGGTCGATTGATAATACCGTTAATGATCAACTCACTGTGACTCACGCGATGATGATTGTTGATGCTTTTAGAGTCCGTCAAGTGTTAGAGCAGGACCCTCGAATTGGCAAGATTGGCGTGTCTGGATGGAGTCTTGGGGGAACTGTTGCGCTTTATTCAGCTTGGTCACCAATTATTGAAATCCTAGGAAAGCCGTTCGACGCTCATCTACCATTTTATCCAGCGGCACATCTACGCCCTGAAGTTAAGGCTTGGTCTAATGCCCCTATGCTGATTCTTCACGGCGACGTAGATGATTGGACGCCAATTCATTTCGTTGAAAGTTTGCTGGCTCAACTACCCAATACAGAATTACATGTCTATCCCGGAGCGCATCATTCCTTTGATAGTGAGAAAGAATTTGCCCTGCTTCCTAAGGCCGTTCATCTAAAGAAACGAACTGCTAGAATAAACAAGAACGGATACGTGTCAGGAAAATTATTCCTTGGTATTCGGTGGCCGTTGAACGAGCGTTGGCAGCGACGCTGGATAATCCGCATTTTGCGTAATAGGGGCGCTCACGTAGAGGGACATCCGACTGCTAGAAGCGATGCTCTTGTTAGAGCCAAAGATTTCTTAACAAAGCAACTAAGCTAAGTTTGTCTCAAGATTGAGGCACAAAGACTGATGTTTCTAATCACTCAACTTTACGCACATTGATTGCGTTTGGCCCCTTTGGACCCTCACCGATTTCGAACTCTACCGTGTCGCCATCGTTGATTTCACCAGTCACTTGTGACTTGTGTACGAAGAGGTCGGAACCTCCCTCTTGTTCGATAAAGCCGAAGCCTTTTGTTTGGTTAAACCATTTTACTGTACCTGTT
>DUJK01000205.1:588-4534 GCA_013329925.1 Candidatus Poseidoniaceae archaeon | reverse complement strand
GCAAACGTTTTGGTGTTGCCAAACCTTGCTGCAGCTAATATTGCTTACAAATTACTTGAGGAACTCGGGGGTGCAGAAATGACAGGGCCAATTTTGGAAGGAATGGACAAACCAGTTCAGTTAGTGGCCCGAAGCGATGGGGTAAGACACATCGTCAATATGGCAACAATATGTGCTGCAGACGCGATTAGACAAGACTCCTACTGGGAGACATTAGCAGCAACAGAAAACAATAATCAAGAATGATTCTGCTCTCCATCTTCATACATGATAATTGGTCGCCTTGGCCGCCAAAGTGCACCTGTGACAAATCCTGCGCATAATCCGCCAAACAGTAAATTTACCCAACCAGAATACACATAATCTCCCATGCCTCTAAGCCAAGGAATGGCAAATGAAGGAACAACTCCTAGTAATGTTGTCCAAATCAACTCCGATTTTATATTACCTGCCAGATCAGCTTTTCTAGGAACTGTAACAGGGCTACCTTTCCTAATTGGCGTGAGTGCTAGCCTTAGTGATAAGCCCTTATTTTCTCGATCCATAGGTGCGCTTGAAAGGGCGATTATGTCTTTGTTGGAGGGGTGGATTTCCATAGTTGCAGTATGCCATTGCATTGGGCCATGCCCCTCAAATGTACGCGGGCGCCCATCCATCATAGCGCCTCGATAATTTCCTGCAACTGCGTCCGCCAAAATCTCCTTGGTTTTACAATTGATTTCAATTACCTTTTGCTCTCTAGCATGCATCCATTCACCTTGCGTAGGGCAACGAATTTCCCAATTGGTAAAATCACCATTTAGTGTTCCAAGATTTTCATTTAGGGAATCATTTACCATCGCAATGATAACCGATAATCGTTCAGAATTCCAAACAGTTTCATCACCTAATGAAATTTTGCTCTCCAGCAGGTTTGACAATTGCTGATTAGTTAACACATTTTCCATGATGTAAAATTCAGGGCATTTAACTTCATGACGGGGTCGCTGGCCAGCATATATCCAGCCACCCTTTGATTCCCCAACGAAAACTGAGCCGGTATTAACTTTCGAAAATTTAAGCCCATCAATTTCCAAAGATGACATATTAATCCCTAGTTAGTAAACCGTTCATCCGATTATACCAAGCAATCCCATTCTTGTGATCCTCTAGCATAGCAAATTGTGGAAAAGGAGAAATCGATCGCATGTAGCCAAATACTGAGAAGTCAACTATACTTGGTTCACTGCCGCCAAAGAAATCTTTTCCTTGGTGTTCATCGGTAAATTCGGTGAGTAAATCATGCCAGAGTTGCTTAGGTTTTCGCCCATCCTTTTTGACTCGTTTTTTAGCAATAATGCCCCACATTATTGGGAATCCTGCCCAAGCATATAGGCGCTTGGAGATGAAACCAAAATTTTCCAATTTTGATATCCGTGTTGTTGTTTTGAAGGCAGATCCTAAGGTGCCATACAATATCGGAACCGTAGCCTTGGACATTTTTTGATCTGACCATTCAAGCCATTTTGTTGTGCGTTCCTGTTCTGATACATTTAGTAATTTATTTCCGTTATACTGCTTATCCATGAATTTCATAATCGGCGTTGAATCAACATGGTGAACTCCATTTTCGTCGGTAAAAACAGGTACTTTGCCCCAGTCATCAGTAAACGAAACCGCCTTTTTAATCTTCAAACCGTTAACCGAAATGAGGTCTACATCTAGATCTAAATATTCGATGAGTCCTCTAACTTTCCAACAGAACGGACAAGTGTGCAACATATGCAGTGTTGCTTTTGACATGGCCTGCCCTGTATACGGCCACTATTCAATCCTTGTCTGGAGAATCGGATACAGGCTTCCAACCAGTTTTCCAAAATTCGAGGTCATCAAGCCATCTTAACCATTCTTGATCTGTGCTGGATAACAGCCTAAATGCTCTACTCTCAAGAGCATCTTTGTTGATTTTAGACAGTGAACCGTTATCAAAACATTCTTGCCATTCTACTTGCATTTGCCTAATTCTTCGTTTTGCTTCTTCTGGGTTGTCAAAATTACGTTCACACATATCTCTAAGTTCTAGTAACCAGGTCCGCCCGTCTTTCATTATTGGCTCAATCACTCTACGAGCCGACTTAGGTTTTGAAAATGGCCACCAGCCCATGCTACCCCCTAACGGTCGTGGTTATTGAATATGGTTCAAATTATGAAATAACTCCATTGTGAACCTATACACTTCAAGTGAATGGGGCGTGTGAGGCAATTAATGGGGCGCATAACAATACATCTTCACGGGCAAGCAAGAGAACGTTCTTGCCGCGAGATGTTAGAAATATATTCGCAACGACTGAGTAATAGAAATGTCAAAATAACTTCTCATTCAAGTAAAAAAACTGTACAACAATATTATGACGAAATCAATAACAACGCAACTTTGTTTATTCTTGATGAAGCTGGAGAACAATACACTTCACGTCAATTTGCGGATTTGGTAAAAACATGGACTATTGCCACAGAAGATATTAATCTGGCAATAGGGCCAGTCGACGGCTGGCAGAAAATCAACCACTCTGTCAACCGCACGATTTCGCTTTCTAAGATGACTATGCCACACGAACTTGCCGCGGTCATTTTAGCAGAGCAAGTTTACCGTGCAACAGAAATAATCAAGGGAACAAAATACCACCGGAATTGAGCAAATACTCAAAGCCGAGGGGCATATGCATTAGGTTGAGAGGGCATGATACTAGAAGATTCTACTGTAGTTTGGCTACTGCTTGGGTTTGAATTAGTGATTGCTATAATTTTGATTTTAGGATCTAAAAGCCAACCTTTCCCGACGCCTGCAAAGCGGTTTGGCTGGTTTATACTAATGGTAAGTGGACTACTGTTACTAGGCCAGTCTGCGCCAAACCCGACTAGCCTTGAAGGACATTTGACCATACTCTCGGTATTTGGGGCGTTTGGCCTAGTTAGCGGAATAAATTTGATGCTAAGAACTAGACGCGAAGTACTAGTTGCGCCAATGTCAGGGTTCATGTTCTGTGTGGGGGTTACCGGTTTGATTACTCAAACTTGGGACGAGCTAAACAAATTCGAACATTGGGCTGGTTTCTTAGCGCTTGTTGTGTTGGCGGGGGGGCAAACCTGGCTGGTGTTCAGAGGCTTGTTAATCGGCAGATTGCCATTAGCTTGGAGTCAAGCGGGCATGGTTGCCTTACACAGAGGTCAATTACGTGGTCCTCATGGTGCAATAGAATGTTTTGAGAAGGCATGGGATGCTGAAGAAGAGCATCTAAATCCAATGGCATATTCGGCGCTTAGTAAAATATTTGAAGCATTAGAGGAAGCAGAAAAAGCAGAACATTGGAACGAATTATTTCTTGAATCCGGCGGCAATGAATCCGTTGCTGTTGAATGGCTCGATGCGATAGATGATTGTTTGAGTAATATGGGTTTAACAATACCTGCTAGTGAAAGTGAATAATGCCGCTTTAGGGCACTTAACGCCCACTTTGCGCCGGAAATCAGCATTTAGCCGATTGTTTTATCTATTTTAAAGTCGATATATAACCATGGGAAACAACAATGTGCAGCAGAAGTTCAAACAAATCTCACCATTACTTGGAGCAACTTTAGCAATTTGGTTTGTTGCCAACCTAGCCTCTCAACTTGTCTTCATCTCAATTCATGGTAATCCCTATGATGGTCTTGCAATGCTAATGTCTCTGGGGCCAATCTACATTGCAATTTTACTTGCGGAAGCAATACTTTGGGTTTGGGTACTATTTTATTTGGCATACAAAACCTATAGCCACATATTATCTTCTGATCCGCCCGAGATTACTGGCACTGGACAAATGGTTACAAAATCAACATAATTTTCCCAATAGTGTCGATGTATTCAAGACCCTTCTCGTCAAAAGACACATGTGTCTGATACATCCGAAGTACCAATATATTCTGG
>DUJK01000205.1:0-263 GCA_013329925.1 Candidatus Poseidoniaceae archaeon | reverse complement strand
AGGCCTATGTCTATCACAGATTTACATAACTATGAAACAGCGATTGGCCAAATCCCCAGTGGGGCAAAAATAGTAACCATCGAAGAAGCGAGGATAGGTTTGAAAGAAGCCTCTCGATGTTTAGTAGAACTACAATCAATTAGCGATATATCGGGAGATTTAACAGAGGAATTAGATATTATTTTGGAAAGTTATGACTCAAAGCATGATCATGTTACTGAGATTGCTGATTATTTGGCAACAATGATACAATCGTGGCACAG
>DUJK01000128.1 GCA_013329925.1 Candidatus Poseidoniaceae archaeon | reverse complement strand
GAAGCATCTGATGACTTGATGTTGGTTACTACTAACGGATCATTCTCTACTGAAGAAACCAGAATTTTACAAGGCACTGGTGAAGCTACATTTGATGAAAATGGGACATTTGAATCAAACGGCTTAGCATCAGTAGTCAACTTTGTTGGTACATTTACCAGATCTATTGGTGATGGAAGAACATACATTGCTAACGGTTCGTGGAATGGAACTGGAGAATTAACAGCATCATGGATTGAACTAAGTGAAGGATTTGACATTAATTGTGATGTTGATGCTAATGATTCATCCGTAACTACTATGCCTGTAAATCAAACAGTGTGTTTGATTGACGATACAGGTGATTTACCGGTTTACTTAATCGATGGTTTAGTGAATGCTAATGGTAGATTTACCTCCAGCGGTGAAACAATTCTAACTCAAGAACATAACGGTGCTTCGTTTGAAGGCATTGGATTCTTTGAAGGAACTGGAATTTTCAATGGAACTGGAAGGTTCGTTGGGTCTGGACATTTCTCAGGAGAAATGGTCAGCCCTGGTTCATTCTATCAAACAGGAATTGTGCCAGGCGAATATCAAGCATTGGTAATGTTTGATGACGGCAGTGAGGTAGAACTTCCACAAACTGTATCTGTTGGAATAGATCCTTCCTTTGGAATTAGTCTAAGCATGCCAGGCTCATTAATAGCAGGAAATGTAACAGATTCAAGGGGAACTCCAGCCAATAATTTGTCTATTTTCTTTGGAAATGTTAACCAAGAAAACGCTTCAGAAGTAGAAATAAAGTCCAATGAAACAGGTGGGTATTACTTCGGTCCGTTATATCCTGGTACTTACTCCTACAGAGTTGATATTGATGAGGATGGGTATAATGAACTTGAATCACAAGTAACTATTACTAATGATGAACAACTATTATCTCCAATTGTAATGATTCCAGAGATGTATGACGTAGCGTTCCAGTTGATCTCACCTGTTAACGAAACTGGTGTTGAAATTTTGAACCTGTCATCGCGAGAAGTCACAATTACCTCGAATGAGTTATCGTACACAGAATCATATGTTACTGACGAAAACGGTATGCTGGAATTAGAATTACTTCCAAGCACCTACAAAATAACCGATTTAAACTCTGATGAGTATGTGGTTTTCAACACATTTACAGTTGTGGACGATAATATCTCAGTAAATGCAGAATTTTCTGTATCAACAACAATTACTGGTAACTTGAGGGCATATTCCTCAGAATACATGGATGATTGGAGTTCCGAAGATAAAATTAACAATTCAGTAATAGCATCAAATTTGGAAATTGTAGTACAGAACGAGGAATTTGTCTATTCAACTACTACTGATTTAGAAGGAAACCTAACATTGGTTGTGCCAGGTGACAGAACTTTCCAATTGATAGCATATTCGACAACATTTTCTCATGCAGTAGGGGTAAATTTGCACCCTAATAATTCTACATTGCTAGACATTGGTATTCAATACATGAACTCAACTGTGGTTGTGGAAGGAACTCTGTTCAACTATGATAACAAAACATCATGGAATAATTTATTTTACAACGGGTATGTTCCAACAATTGTCGCTACAGATATAAATGGCTTTGATTGGACTGTGCCTGTTGATAATGATGGCTTATTTTCATTGACACTTGCAGATGGCGATTATGATTTCTCTGTAGAGAATCACCAATTAAACGTCACCAAAATAGAGAATGTTACTATTTCTGGTGATGTTGAAACTGCTAATATTGAATTAATTTCTAACATTGAGCCAATTGAAATAAATGTGGAAATGTGTGTAAGCGTAAATGAATCCTGCGAAAATGGCCAATCAGTGTTGAAGAATTTTACATTGATTCCAACTGAATTAGGTTACAGCAATTATGTTGTAAACACTTCTTCTGAGAATATACATGAGGGTAATTTCAGAACCACCGTCAATCCAGGTACCTACAACTTGGTTATTACCGATTCTGAAGAGGATAACTTTACTTCTGATTTTAATCCATTCTATCAAACAACAGAGATTTATGTTGACTTTGCAGAGGGCAACGATAATAATTACACTGTGGTGTTTAACAATGAATGGTTGGTTTCTGGTCAATTGCATTATGAAGGAAATAGCGTTGGTGACAAAGAATTCCTTGCTTACAACGAATTAGATAACTCATGGAGGAGCCTAACTACAGATTCAAATGGCAACTTCTCAGATTACATACCTGTTGGAGAGTGGATCTTAATTGTATCACCAGAAGTGTATGATAATGAAACATATACATTGAGATACCCATTGAATGTAGAGCATAACGATCAACAAAGAACAAACCTAGACCTTGAGTTAGTTCCAGTTATGAATATTACTTTCAATCTGACTGAGAGTTTGACTAATTTATCCATAAGTGATGTTAGAGTAACCGCTGTGAGTAATGATGGATACGGAAATGTGACCCTAAAAGCATCTAATGATAGTGGCTACGTTTCGGACATGCTAATGCCCGGTAACTATTCAATAACAATGGACCTAAAGGTCAACGACCGCCAATGGATTATTGAATCAAATCAACAAATTATGTTAGAAAATTCATTGGATAACCAAGTGGATTTAGGTAATTTATATGCTGATGTTAAGGTGGAAATAGGTGGTAAAGTTTATTGGGATTTGAATGATGATTCAATCGCAACTCCAAATGAATATGTTAATGATGTAAACGTGACTGTAACTGGACTCAATAATGGCATAACAGAAAACGTAACAACAGACGAAAATGGTATCTGGTCTGCCTTTGTCCCTATTAGAAGTGAATACAATGTTTCTGTTACAAAAGAAGGATATGCAGACTCATATTTCACAACTGTAAACCAAACAGAATTAGTTCTGGAAAATGATTCATATTTGGAAAACACCAAGATAGTTGCTAGCAATGTTGCAGTTTCAGGATTGATTACTACTAACATGGTAAACGCTGAGTTGCAACTCAACAACTCAGTTATAACTCTGCATCCTGAAACAGGTAGCCAGCTATCTGCTATAGTTTTGGCAGGAGTTTATGAAAACGAACAACTAACCTGGGATACACAAGTGACACCTGGTAAATGGATAGTAGTGGTAGAAAGTCCAATTTCCGATGATAACGGTGGCGGAATTGCAATTGGTTATCTTAACGCTAATGTCCTTGATGGCGGTACAATCGAAATGGAAATGAAATCTGGTGGATGGTTAGAAGTTTCTACTGCGTGGACTGATATCGAATTAAACAATTACCATGTGGGTGCCAATGATGTAGAAGGTTACGGGAAAATATCTTCATCTCCGGTTGAAATTGTAGTGGATTTAGAGATTGGATCTACTTGGAATTATTCACTTGATTCTGATGGAGAGCAAAGGATATTGTTGCCAGTTGGTGATGTTATCATTACTTCGGACTTTACAACTATTCAACATCATCAAGGCTTAGAAATGGATTATTCAACTACTGCTATTGATTCGATTGAACAAGGAATTATTGAAATGAATTTACAATATTCTCGCAAGGTTAATTCAGCTACTAAAGTCTCGATTATTGAAGAATCACTCAGAAACGTGACATATATCGAATCTTCTTTACTCAATGCAGTAGCCGAAGATGAAGAGTCATATAGGAACATAGAATTTGATTTGGAAGTTGAATATCAAGGTACAGAAAGTAATGACTTACTAGAAATATCGGGCAATATTGCATCATCTCAAGATTCAGAGTTTTGGACAATTGAATTCTACAATGGAAGTGCTTGGGTAGAATCATTGAATGTTGATTTAGGAATCGGCGAGGCCGTGTTTAATGCTTCAGCAAATCAAATCGACAACACCACAATAGTGAAAGCTAGGGTAATCTTACCAAATCTCACACAATCGATTAGTCTAGATGATGGTCACAAACTCTCAGTAGATGTAACCAGTGAACAAGGTGAATCCAGTAATGTACAATTTAACGTAAATGTTCCTCAATTCTATGGTTTGGAATTATCAAATGTCGTTGAACAGACTGGTGTCTCGCCTGGTGGAACTGGAACATTTTCGATGACCATAGAAAATTCAGGTAATGGCGACGATAGTTATGTTATCGAAATAGCTGACAATTTATTAGAAGGTTGGACAATAACACCTCCATCAACTACTCTGACCATTTCTAAGGATGGCCAAAGAACTCAACAATTTTCGATATTTGCCCCTGAGGACTTCACTTCTGGAGAAATCGAAGCAACTGTAACAATTACTAGTGAAGATGGCTTGACCTCTGAAACAGAAGTTATTGAAATTGTTTCCGCAAGGATTTCTCTATCGGTTGATGAAACTCTATCGCAAGAATTAACCAAGGTGTATGAGAGTGAAACTGGGCAAGTTGTAGTTCCGATTACTAATTCTGGTTACCGCACTGCCACCAATGTGCTTGTTTCAGTCGACTTGACTAATGATGCAGGTACTGAAGTGATTAAGTCATTAGAACCATTGAATATCTCAGTCCCTGCCGGACAGACTGTAAACGCAACATTCGATGTTGATCCTTCCTCGTCTAAATTTAACCGATTTGCAATCAGTGTTGAAGTAACTTCGGATGAAGACCTAGAATATGTCGAGGATTCAATCGAACCATTTGATTACCAAGAAGAAACAATTCTTGACCAAGCCGAGGGTACGTCTTCTTGGTTCATGGTGGTAATTATAGTGCTTACATTCCTTGTTGGATATGGTGGAACTAAGGTTGCCCGTAATAAGGGTACGAATAGATTCTGATTTTAGACAATGAATTAAATGCTTGACTAACAAATAGTCGATTGGTGCGGCAGTGAGTTCGTTAGATACAGTGGAACTTCTCCCAGAACCAGATGATAGGAATATCCTTTCAGCCATTGATCCATCGGCAGTTGGGTTCCAAGATGAATGGAGGGCCGAGATTACCGGTTGGGCACCTCACAAACCAACACCAATTAATAGAGTGAGAGGTAAGAGATTTCTAGTTACCAATAGTATATTATTCGCAATTTTTGCAGTTCTAATGCTTTGGGTTTGGCAATCTGGGTATTTTCTAATTGAGGTGCCACCCGCGAAGTCTGAATGGGCGGCTAAACAAGCAGGTTTTGATGATGATATCCTAAGTGGATTAACCGGTGAAGGAGTAAATGTTTGCATTGTTGATACAGGTATAGACTTGAGTAACCCTGCTTTTTCAGGAATAAGTGTGGAATTCAAAGATATGATTGGTACTTCCACTATACCTGTTGATTATGGTTACTTGGCACACGGAACCTTGATGGCTGGATTACTAGTTGCCCAAAGCCATCAAATTGGCATGTCTCCTAATGTTAATTTAGGGGTCGTAGCGGCATTGGGAGATGATGGTAGCGGTCAAAATACTGCTAATGAAGAATCAGTAGCAATGGCCATAAACTGGTGCATTGATAACTTTCAAGCAGATATAATTTCATTGTCACTAGGAGGTACTCAAACTGATGGCATGAGTCGTGAGGGACCTTCTGTTTCAGTCACCAGGAAAGCCACAGATATGGGTATCTATGTCATTGCGGCCGCTGGAAATGATGGTGGACCAGATGATGATGGTAGAGTTTCGGTACCCAGTAATGTTCCTAGAGCCATATCTGTGGGTGCTTCAGTCAAAGGAGGCGGAGTTTGGGATAACAGCTCAATGGGAGAACAGACCACATTAGACGGCGAATTACGGTCTAATCCTAATTTCAAGCCTGAAATCATTGCTCCTGGTCAATCAATTATCAGTACAGGAGTCGGGGATACTTGGTACTCTAGTAGTGGTACTTCAGATTCAACCGTATTTGTTACCGCAGCATTAGCCCTTATTTTGGAGGATTTACCAATGTTAAGGCCACAATCTGATTCCGACGGTTCTTGTGTGGATTCAGTGAAAGAAGCGTTAAGGATGAGTACTCCTAACGGCGGTAATATTCACGATAGCCAATCTGGATACGGGGAATTACATGCAGGAAATTGGCTTGAAGAAGCAAGAAAATTGCCCATATGTCAGTGATACTATTAACTAGTTTTGATATTCTAAATTTTATCAGTATTAGAGCAGTATTATATTGCTTACCAGCATAGGGTAAATAAGAGGAGTTTTCATGTCTTCAAATTTAAAGAAAAAAAGTGTCTCAATGATTGGTTTGTTATTCTTTTCAGTCGCCCTTTCAATGATATCTATACCGGCTGTTTCCGCAGCAGGAATTAATCAAACTACAGCGGGTCTTCTAAATGGTCAAGAAACCTGGACCGGTACACACACATTAACAGACAATGTTACAGTTGCACCGGGTGCAAGTCTAGTGGTTAATGCAGGCACAACTATCAATATACCATTTGGTAAGCATATCGATGTCATGGGTGCAATATGTGTTGCAGCCGCTGCCTGTGGTGCGCCTTCCGATGGAACTGCATCAAATGCAGTAACGTTTGCATGGTCTTTACCAACTGATTATACCGTCAGGGGTCCATGTCAAGGTAGTATCGACGCGGCTTGTGGTTCTGGAATAGTAATTAGAAATACCATTGATGAGGCTAAGACTGGTTTGAATTTTGTCGAATTTGAGAATGCCTATGGATATGAATTGATCCTGAACATTGGAGGTAATCTTGCAGCCAGACATGCAGCATTGGTTTTTGATGGCCCTAGAACTAACGCAAATGGTTTGGTCTTTAGCAATATCAATTCATCAAACATTTTCTTAACTAATCTTGCGAATCCCACAATTACTGACTCAACCTTTACGCTTGGTAATGATGCATATTCAATTGGTAAAAGAGCTGCCATAGATGCATATGGGGCAGGTGCTGGGATCAACGATCCACTGATAATTTCTAAGTCGACATTTACTGGAGATGCTGAGGGAAGTTGTGGAAATAGTGGGTCAGGTATATCGATGATTTATGCTGACAATTCATATTTATCAATTGATGATGTGACGATTTCTGATAATGGTTATGGTATTTTCTTATCACAATCCTCAGGCGAGGTGTTAAACTCAGATATAACAGTAAATTGTGCTGCTATCGATACCAAAGGATTCAAACAAACTGGTTCAATAAAACATACTTTAGATATCAATGATAATGTACTAACAACCACTACCGGTGCAGGAATTACTGCATATGATCAAGCAAGAGTTTCAGCACACAGAAATACTATCTCTGGGGCAGAACAAGGTTCAGGGGTTGCGATTCGCTCTTCTGTTGTAGAACTTCAAAACAATAACATTGGACCAATTGGTGGATATAATGGAATTTGGATTTACGGTACATCAGACGTTACTGCTATTGGTAATACAATTACAGATGTTGGTAAAGAACCAGTAGTCCACGGTGAATATCACTACCAAGATTCAGGGTGGCCTTCTGTAGCACCGACAGAATCTAGGCTCTATATGGCAGATAACATAATCGAAAATAATGCAGCTACGTGCAATTCTGTTAAGATGTATGGTGGTGATTTTCAATGTCCTGCAATTCACATTTTTAGAGCTTCTGCGACCCTATACAATAACACTGTGAAGAATAATGTTGGTGACGCTCTTAGGATCAAAGGAAGTATTGTTAACGTTCAAAATAACAATATGCAAACCGAAAGTTTTGCCGTAAATATATCTCACCATGATGATAATTATGGTAATAAATATGGTTCAATAGGATACTTTTCTGGCAACACTTTTACCAACGCTACGCAGGTATACAACATCACGGAATCAAGGGTTACAATTCAATCGGAATATATTCCTGATGCCGGAGGTAATGAAATACACCCGGTTCAATTACAATGGCTAGGTTCAGAATGTCCCGATGTCCAAAATGAATGCTTGAAAGTACCTGATACCGCAAATATGCCACCGTTAGAAATGCCAATGTCACTTGAGTTAGTCAATAACTCGACAGTTTTATCCTATGCTGGCTTACAAAATTTTGACAATAGTAAAATTCACGTACAAAACCAAAACTCACCATGGGGCTCTCAAGTTAGAGAAGGAGAATTAGTTCGTTTCCAAGTGAAGGCATCAAATATCAATGTTGATGGTGCTACTGTGATCATCAAAGAATCAACTGGCCTTCCACTATATACGCTTACTACTGACCAGTTTGGCTACACTCCTGAGGTAACTCTTCCAAGTGATTTTTACTTGGATAGAAATTGGAATAACGTTGTCGGCGAACAAGATGTTGATGTCATAATTAGTCCGGGTCCACCTGCTATTACAGAAACCCTCGATGAAAACACTTGTTCTGATGGATATGACAATGACGGTGATACACTTACTGACGAAAATGATCCTGATTGCGCAAATGGTCGTGAAATCCCAGAATACAGT
>DUJK01000116.1 GCA_013329925.1 Candidatus Poseidoniaceae archaeon | reverse complement strand
TTACTGTATAATCTTGAATTAACAGCAGGGCCGTAAGAATTAGTTGCACCCGCAATAATAGTTTGAAAATCTGTATTGTCACCAAGATAACCAGCCAATGGTTCAGCAGATACACCAGATCCAAAAAATATGTCATCTACTCTATCAGTAGTTAAAGCGTATTGAACAAATGTTGTTCCGCCTACATCTCCAGTAGAAGCACCTTGACCGGTAAAAATTCCGCCAAGTTGACACTGTGCTTGAGATGGAACAAAAATTTCATCATTTGTTCTTAGACCTGATAAATCAATATAACCTCTCCAGAAACAAAACCCTGTACTCGGATCTATTTCCCATTCGCTTGTGTCAACATTTGTACCTAATGCGTAAGAATTTGAGGATGCTGTATAAACTACATTAAGACCTGCAACTAACTTATCTATTGTTACAGGACGCATTATTTCTTCGCCACCTTTCTCGCTGCTGCTGCACATCTTTTGAATCCGTCTTTCTTCCATTTACCTGCCTTTGTCTTATACTTAGGTGCTAATTTTTTGAAAGCTGCCCCATATTTACGTTGATAAGTGGAAACTTTACGTTTCTTTTTTGCTGCAGATTTTTTTATTTTTGGCGTAGAATTGCTATTTTTAGCAGCTTCAAGCAGACGAATTATGTCATCAATAGATGTCATATCACTCACTTGATGCACTCGATGATATAGCTAATGCCATGAAGTCTTTCTTGCTTAACTTTGTAATTACGCACGTCACCAAAACAGTACACGATACTTTTTCATTAGAAGCTATTGCACCCGTCCAATTTGTAGTTACATACAAATTGTCATTGATTACTACACGACCTCCGGGTCTGCCGAAGCGATCAGGGAAAATGTCAGCATCATTAGAAACTGTATTTTCGTCATAACCGTAATGAATCTGTCCAGATGCAACAAGTGCGTTATCATCTGCGAATTGTTCAGTTCCACCTCGATTTAAATCAAATACTTGACACTGACCAACACCATTAGCAGTAACCGCTAATGAAAGCGCTTGAGCAGCACCGGCAGAGGTTACACCTTGCCAGATAAAATCAACTTGTTTAATCATTACTCCCTGAGAATCTCCTACATCTATGTAGGCTCCCAGATCAATCGTTCCATTAACAGCTGTACTTGATGTAGATACTTCTAGTCGTTCACTTAATACAAATTCACTTGTTTTTGCCATATTTATTCCTCTTCTTTGGGTGGGTACTCAGCAGGCCCAGACGTTGAATATACAGACACGTTACCTTTCCCCGTTTGTGTGCGTCATCGACGGACTATAAACACCACTATCCTATCATTTCTTATGCGACCCCCTATGTGGCGAACCGTTCGCCTAGACGTGAGTCTGTCGCGGGAACCGGTTTTAGCTAGCTAAAAGCGGAAAAAACGCATTACTTACGCGCGCATGCAGGAGGAATCGCCGCTGATATTATTAATAACGAGCCTTTAGGCGGTAATATGTGGTGCCGAAAATGCGGAATCAAGATCTCAAAACGCGACGTTGAACGAATATGCCCTAATACATCTACGGGGAATCATGTATTTACATGGGTGAAGGTGATTGAATGATAGTTCATGGTGACTTTATGCGATGGCTAGAAGTCAATAATCCAGCTTTAAAAGCGCAATACTGCGCGGCATTGAGGCAATACCTCCAGGAGGAATCATAATGGCTTCAATATTTACCTTCAGCCTGGATGGATTAGTTGACAAAGACATCATTAATCGATTGGAAGGGATGAAAAATAGATCTCGATGGATTAGAAGAATGTTGAGGAGAGAGCTAGACCATGAAGTCATGAAGCTACAGCTAGAGCTAGTGTATGAGGCATATAAACATCAAATGCAGATGAGGTACACAATACCTACACCTGACAAACCTCGGAACCCTCAAAGTCTCTATGTGTTTAGAGAACAAGCTATGAAAAAATGGGCCAATATTCAAAGGAGTGAAGAAGAATGATTGATATGAAAGTTGAGAAATTGAAGCGTAAGATACGCAAAATGGATTATTGGCAGCGATATGAATTAATGCATTGGTTGAATTTATGGTATGCTGCTGAAAAGAACCAAGAAGAATGAGTGATTGTATTGTTTCTGATGACTGTTTATGTGGGTGCGAAGTATGAATCAATGTGAGTATTGTGGAGCTGAATCTTTTCCGTTAGTATTGTGTTCAGTTAGGCATTTTTATGACCAACGCTGGTTATGTAGAGAATGCGCTAAAGAAATAGCATTATATCAACATTGAAACTAAGCTTACGGCCTTTTCTCCAAGGATCTCATAAGACATACCCAGAACAAGAATAAAAGTCAATTTGGAAATTAATTTGTGATTATCTGAAGCTTCAGTAACTCTTTCAGCTCTAGATTCAAGTTTCATAAGAATCCAATTGATTAATTGAATGCTTTTACTTTTTTTATCGGTTTCATTTTCAGTTTTCATGATAACACCTGCTTAATTGCTCCGCCTACAGTTGTGACGTATTCTTTAGGGCTTACTTGGAAGGTGTATAAATCTCGTGCAGCATTAGCTCCGCGCGATCCATCAATTAAATATCCTGCACCAGTTCCAACAGCCGCACCTATTCCATATCCTATAACAGCAGCAGAACCTAATGTACCAATTGTTGTTGCTGCTGCCTTTGTTGCTGTTGCTGCTGCACCAATGCGGGCAACATTTCCCGCACCGATCAGAATTTTAGATGCTGATAATGCATACCTAGCAGTAGCAGGAGTTATTGCTGCCTTGTATCTAATAGTAGCACCACCTAACTGAATCAATTTCTGAGTACCACCCGGAACATATCGAGATAATAGAACTGCTAGAGCTATATCTTTTGGGTTTTCTATAACATACAATCCAGCGCGTGCCAATCCGTACCTAGCAAGTTGGCTCACGTTACGTCAATCCTTCTCTGTGCTTCATATTGTTGAGCCATAAGATAAATTAATTCATGGTCTGGAATTTCTCCAACTTCGCCGAACATAACAAATCTCTTAGGAGGTACATACCATTCTGCATTGGTAGGACTACCACTTACGAACGGAGGGTCGAAAGCAACTCTAATTGCTATATAGATTCTATCGGTTACAACTGGTATTGCCCCACCATACGCATTACTCATTATG
>DUJK01000207.1:2451-2754 GCA_013329925.1 Candidatus Poseidoniaceae archaeon | reverse complement strand
AATTATTTCTGAATTAGCAAATTCCTGGTTGATAATTTCTTGAGCAGTAAGCTCGGGAGATTCCATTTCATAAGATTCCATATCGATAGGTTGCAATGCCGTCATAGCACCAGGAATCATTAGTATCGAGAGGATAAACACGGCAACGTGGATACGATTTCGGTATGGGACATACCACTTAGTGAATCTATCAAAAGTGTACCCCATTAAATCCTCGCTATTGTTTTCACTTTTGAACCCATGTTTCAAGCACCGCCGCAATTACCCTGTATCATGGCGACACTATTGATTCTCAATCAACAA
>DUJK01000207.1:1474-2096 GCA_013329925.1 Candidatus Poseidoniaceae archaeon | reverse complement strand
GATGGTACAGATGTAACATGGAATGCGCTAAGATTAGCACGCCAATTGAATAATGATGGTGTCGAAGTTAGAATATTTTTGATGAATGATAGTGTTGATTTGGCAAGAGACGGGATCACACCGCCAGAAGGTGTTGAAGACATGGTTGCTATGACCAAGGATTTGATTGCCAAAGGAGTTCCAGTCAAGGTCTGTGGGACTTGCCAGCAAAGATGTGGAGTTCTCAAAGGCCAAGGTTACTATGACGGAGCCCAGTACTCTACTATGGCAGAGTGCTCTGACTGGGTGCAAAGTAGTGACAAAGTCCTAACTTTCTAAAAATGTGGTGCGGGGAGCAGGATTCGAACCTGCGAACCGATAAGGAATGGGACCTAAACCCACCGCCGTTGACCAAGCTGGGCGATCCCCGCGCAATTCGAGGGGCGTAATCTCTATCATTTCAATTAAACGCTTAAGCAGACGCGATAAAACCAGCCTTATTGACCATAACAATCACATTATCAGTGCTCAATCTATCTGTAGTAGTAATAATGCCAGAATCATTTTCATACGATATTTTGGCATCGATAACATCAGGGTTTGCCTGTAAAACTCGATTAACTCTACCAGTACAGCAACCACA
>DUJK01000207.1:0-1081 GCA_013329925.1 Candidatus Poseidoniaceae archaeon | reverse complement strand
TTTCAGTTTTAATTACTTTGTATATCTATTCCAATCAATTTTCAATTGGCTTCCACCAACGAAGAACCAATGAGTTTCCAACTACGCTAACCGATGAAAGAGCCATCGCTGCAGCTGCAAAGGCTGGAGGCAGTAACATTCCATTAAACGGTAATAACACTCCCATAGCAAGTGGTATTCCTATTAGATTGTAGATAAACGCCCAACCTAAATTAGTCTTAATTCTCTTCATGGTAGATTTTCCTAAATCAATCGAAGATACAGCATCAATAAGGTCATTTCTAACCAAAACAAAATCAGCCGCATCTAGTGCAATATCTGAGCCAGCCCCCATTGCTAGACCAATATTTGCTTGAGATAATGCAGCAGCATCATTGATTCCATCGCCTAGCATTGCAACTATTTTTCCATCTTCTTGAAGAGTTTTGATCTGACTTGCTTTTTGATCAGGTTTGATATTAGCCACTACCTTTTCAATCCCGACTTCATTTGCAATGGAATCAGCTGAATATCTATTATCCCCAGTTAGCATAATTACATCTAATCCCATTTGTTTTGCCTTTTTGACTGCTAATTTGGAACTCTCTCTAATCCTATCACTCATTTCAATCCAACCAAGTAAACGGCTTCCTTGGCTTACAAGTGCTATAGATACTCCTTTCATACTGGCTTTAACGAGGCTGGAATCTATTTCTGAAGAAATTTCTACACCTGCCTCTTCAATCAATTCTTTATTACCAATAGCTACAACTTTGTCATTTAATTTACCAACTAAACCCATCCCTGCAATTGTCCTAATATCTACGACATTGACTTTTTCTGATGTAACATTTGACCAAGATTTGTGAATTGCGGAAGCCAATGGGTGGGTTGATTCAGATTCAAGCGCTGAGGCTATTGAAAGAATTTCTTTAACTTCACAATCAATGATTTCTATATGGCTAACTCTCGGTCTTCCAGAAGTAATAGTCCCGGTTTTATCCATAACTAAAGTATCACATTTATGCGCCATTTCTAAAGCATCTATGCCTTTGATTAAGAGCCCATTTTTTGCACCTACTCCAGTACCAACAACTAGGGC
>DUJK01000075.1 GCA_013329925.1 Candidatus Poseidoniaceae archaeon | reverse complement strand
CCTAAGTTTACTTTTTGACTGGTAGTTGTCATTTTGAAATCATCAGTCACAAGTACCACATCGCGATTTTCCTTTGACAATTTTGAGGCTAAAACCATCAATGATAAATCAACATCTTGCGGTGATGCCTTTTCGCCTATTTGGGATGCTAAACCACGAATCTGATCTTCCTCAACTGTTATTGTAGTCAACAGAGGCTTGATTGTGGCTAATAGATTAGGCTGCTTTTTCCATCTTTGAAATCTCACATTCCTAACTTCATCATGTACTCCAGGAGTGACAAATAAGCCCTCTTGAGTCAAAATTTTCCCTAAATCTCTAACAAAGGAATCTGGCGCCATTGAACCCAAGTGGATAAAGCAATTCGAGTCAACAACCCATGTCTGCGCCATAAACACTCCAATACCCTTCATTGATTGAGTTTTACCCCGATAAATTATCTCGTTAAAGGTTAAACATGCGGTATTTCAAAAAGTCATTACATCTTGGTTATAGTTGGTGGAGAGATGACTAAGAAATCCAAGAGTCGTGATTTAGACCACCTAATTGAACAAAATGACACCGAGTTGACATTTCTGTCAGCTTATGGCGGCGTTACAAATGACAATGAAGACCCAGCAAGTATTCTTTCTGCACTCAAAAGATTTCTAAAAGCAGGTGGCGTGACAATCCAAGAAAAGAATCAACGGATTGAATTTGATTTCGGTTATGCGCAATGCGTTGAAAAGGGTTGTAAAATCTACTTCAAAGGTAGTAGTCTGCCATTGGTGAAGAGTGACTTAATTCAGAATGGATTTATCGATGGAAAATTACCTGTACGCAGAGGTTCATGCACAGTTACTATACAAATCTGGGATGTAGAACAGAGGCGCTTTGTTGAACGCTTGATTGAGCATATGAAGAAATAACTAAACTTCCATTTCCCATAACTCATCACCAATCCAATGCAAAGTTTTGATTCCTTTGCCCTTAGTCGATGAAGCCATTTCTTTTCCGTCAAGTAATGACCAACCAATTGCCAGGGGTTTCTTGTGAGTCATGTCTCTAATCCAAACCAACTCACCTTTCTCGATATTTTCATCAGCTGCTTGTACTCCAGCAACCATACAATCTGCTCCGTTCATCAAAAATGGAATCGCACCGTGATCAACTTCAATCCATTTTGCTGAACCGGGATAATCCAGTAAACCACGTAGAGTTAAAAATACAAATCTTTCATTGTCTTCATTTTTCAGTTCAACAGTTTTTGCAATCTTATCCATAAAAACCATTTTCCAAGGCCCGTATTCTGCCATTTCAAGAAATGCACCATCAACAGATAAATCGATTTGCAAAGATTCTTCTAATTCTTTTAACAGTGGAGCGATATTTTTCCTTCTAACAGGTCTTCGTTTACGGATACTCCAATCCTTGCTCATATCATGGCCTTATCTTCATGGTCTTTGACAGTTTTCACTATCGAGGGTTTCATGGGCTTGATATCTTTGGGCCGATTATGGCCCTGTGGTGCTCTATTCGAACTTTCTCAAAACACGCTGCTGAATTAGGTAATCAACAACCATTGGAACCAGTATTTTTTGTCAAACCTACTAACTGTATTCAGACCACAGGTTCAATAAAAGTCAGTTCTCATCCCGGTAGCGTTCATCACGAGGTCGAATGTGTCATTCGTTTAGATGAAAATTTGGAATTAGATTCTATTGCTGTTGGACTTGATTTGACTGACAGAGACAAACAATCTGAACTTAGAGATGAACAGTTACCATGGTCCAAAGCAAAGTGCTTCAAAGGCAGTGCTATAATCGGTAATTTTTCCAATTGGCACGGAAAACTTCGTGACTTGTCCAATGAGTCTAGTCAATTGATTCTTCGCTTGAAGGTAAATGAAGAAATTCGCCAAGAAGCGAAATTATCTTCGATGACGATAAAACCTGAAATTCAAATGGAAAGTCTACTAAAATGGGCACCTGTTCAGCCGGGAGATTATATTTTTACAGGAACTCCATCAGGTGTTGAACAATTATTTGTTGGTGACAGGGTTTATGCATCGCTTGAAACAGTAGATGGAGAGGTAATCTCCTCTATTGATACGGTTTGCGTGTGAGGGTTGATTTCATATATCCCTCGTTTGTCGGTGTCACCTGCAAGGAGACGGTATAATGGCTCAATGGCATGGAATTTCAAGACGCAAACCTAGTGGTGGTCGAAAAGTAAGGGCTCGCGGTAAGCGTTCTACAGAAATATCAACAGAGAAGCAACTAGCTCTTATTGGAGAATCTAAAAAGAAGATTTATCGAAGAACCGGTGGCAACACTCTAGTTAGAGTACTTGCTGCTGATAAGGTATCTATTAACGACCCAAAAACCGGTAAAACTACCCTTGGTACAATCGAGAATGTTGTAGAGAATGAATCAGATCCTAACTATGTCCGTAGAAATGTCTTAGTCAAAGGTGCAATCATTGAAACTGACAAAGGGCGTGTAAAAATCACTTCCCGTCCAGGTAAGGATGGAGTAATTAACGGCGTTCTACTTGAATGAATGCGTTTATCAGTTCAACACTTGTCCCCGTTATTGGTGAGTTAAGTGGAACATAATCCAGACCGACTATCTGTTTGGCCAGGATATTTTGATACAAGAGTATCTCGCCGTAATGGTCGAAGAGTTCCCAAGGATTCATCTGTCATCAAACCAGACCTTGAAGGATTATTTATGGCTGCAAGAAAAGTCGGCCTCAAGAAGATTAAGCGAGAAGAAAATACTAGTCACCCGCGCAGACCTCATGACAAAGAAGGCAGGCTATGGGTTAGTAGATCGGGCGCTAAACAATCAATAGGCGCTAATACTAAGGAAGAATTATTACAA
>DUJK01000014.1:2144-5339 GCA_013329925.1 Candidatus Poseidoniaceae archaeon | reverse complement strand
GCTGACGACAAGTGGGCTGTCTGGCACACAATTATTGGCGTATGGTTGAGTATCTTTGGAGTATCTTTAATGTCACTACATATATTATCGCTAGTTATTTCTTTGAGTTGCTTAGCCGTGATATATTTGCTAACCAGCAAACTATGGGGTGCCAATAATGCCCTAGCACTGACCGCCATCTGTTCGATATACAGCCCACTTGTCAGAGCTAGTGGCCGATTATATCAAGAGAATATTGTGTTGCTGTTGGCCACTTTAGCAGTCTATGGATTATTACAGACTAGACGAAAACAAAACTCGACTTGGTGGCTATTTGCTAGTTTTATCGCATTGATGGCTATTTTATCGATCAAGGGAATAAATCCCGCTTACTCGATTGTGCTGTTTTTCCCTGTTGCTTATTGTGTAGTCAATAACCTCAATATTAAGCCCCTGAAAATACCGGTATTACTGGTTGGATGTTTGCTATTGAGCCTAATGATGACTTGGTTTAGAACCGATAGCATAACTGTTGATACAATATATTTCTTGTTTCGAACACTGTTTGTTGGTGGCCTGATTTATGTTATTATGGCGACCCTCATCTTCAGTGCCAATAATCAAGAAAAAACCGCTGAATCTGATTTCCTATTACTGTTGTCACAACTAGTATTTATCTTCATAACTGCGTATATTGTGATGCTGCTAGAAGTAGAAAAAATATCGTTAGGTGTTAGTGCAAGTTTGACTGCTGAGCAATTTAGTTACATATTCCGTTATTTAACGGTGTTAATTGTCCCCCTGTGGTGGTCTTATCTTGCTAGAAGCAAACAAAATGAAATCAAAGCCTTGGATAATCCAAGAAGATACGCTATGGCCTATGCCATTATCCTAATCCTGCTGCTTAATGCGACAATGCTGCAAACTACCGGAGGTATGGAATATGTGGGCGAAGAAATTGCTGACTCTGTGGAGGAAGGTGACAACATATTGTATGTTTCACAGCCATATCACGCAATGCATCGTTTGTACACTTTACAAATTTCAGTGGACCCAAACCATGACCGAAATGTGACTGGCTACTGGGCAGATCATACTTACAATTGGAGCCACATAATTACCGATTCCCAAATTGACTGGGTAATTTTTACTGATGACTGGCAGTCATATCTGGATGATGAATGGGCTGAGTTTGACACCGATACTGATTATATTGTATATCATCGAAAATCATCGGTTTAATTGACCAACGGCACATGGCTACACCATGAGCGGAATATTAGCGGGCACCAAAATTGTTGACTTGTCCCGAATTTTAGCTGGACCACTTAGCACCCAAATGCTGTCAGATTTAGGGGCTGAAGTAATCAAAGTTGAGGCACCATGGGGCGATGACACTAGAAAATGGGGCCCACCATTTACCACCGGTTTTGATGGCAAACAGGTCGCGGCATACTTCCTTGCTTGTAACCGCGGCAAGCAAATAATTACCATGAACCTAAAGGAAGAAAAAGCGAAACTGCTAGAGTTGATTGCCGATGCTGACGTAGTTGTTGAAAATTTCAAGCCTGGTACGCTAGAGCGCATACTTGGAGAATTGCCCAAAGATGTCATCCTGTGTTCAATAACCGCATATGGCCAAGATGGGCCAAGACGAGATGAGCCTGGTTACGACATTGCATTACAAGCAAGAAGTGGAATCATGAGTATTACTGGTGAGCCTGCCGGCGCACCGGCCAAAGTTGGGGTTGCTTGGATTGATGTAATTACTGGACTTAATGCCGCTAATGCAATTCTTGCAGCGATAATCCACAAAATGAAAACTGGTGAATCAAAGAAAATTGATATTTCACTATGGGATTGTGCAATCGCCGCCCTTGTTAATCAAGCCCACAACGCACTGGCTAGTGGTAAAGACCCACAACGGATGGGAACAGCACATCCAAACCTAGTGCCTTATCGAGCGTTTCAAGCAAAAGATGGTTGGTTTGTCATTGGTGTTGGCTCAGATGACCAATGGGAGAAATTATGTGCTTATCTATCAATTGATTTCAAAGATGAATGGGCTGAAAATGCTGGACGCATTCACGACCGTGAGCAAATTGAAACAATGCTTGCTGATATTGTGGGCAAACACAGCCGCGCAGAATTGGAGGGGTTACTCGAAGGAATCCCGTGCGCACCAGTAAACACGATTACTGAGGCTTTATCAGACAAGCAGTCAAAACAACGCGAATTGGTGACTTCATACAATGGCGTGGATGTCTTGGCCAGCCCGCTTAGATTCTATTGAGGCTAAAACGAGAATAAACTGGTTTGGCCACTTTCTCGAATAAGTCCGGCATTAGTTAATTTCTCCATGGCATTATCCATTCGACGTTGGCTGAATTGCCGGTCAATTTGTAAAAACTGTTTGAGGCCTGCAACATCAATTTCACCCATTTGTAGTGCTTCAGCAGATACTTCATTTGATGGATGATTGCGGAAGATTTCACGGATCTCATCAAGTCGTTGCGGAACTTCCTTGTCTTTTTCTGCACAAATTGTTTCAATATCACCGAATTGTTTGATTAGTTTAATTCCGGTTTTCGGGCCAATCCCCCTAATTCCTGGGTGGAAATCGGTACCAATCATGATGGCTAGGTCAATAAGTTGGTCACGAGATAGTTCATGCTGGCCAAGTAAGTCTTCTAGAACTATTTTTTGTGCTTTGACAACCCTACCGTGTTGCTTATTGCCCGCAGTCATCATGTTACGAATCAATACTGGTGTGCCGTACAATAGTGCATCCCAGTCTTGAGTAGCCACCGCATCCAATTGACCAATTTTAGCCATAACCGCGGCTTGTCCTTCACCTTCGGCTTTTGCATCAACCCATGGAACTCCTAGCAAATCCAGTAATTGTTTAGTTTCCTCAACCATTTCAGGAGTATAGGAAATTATTCGCTGAGCCATCTTTTGTGCTAGAGCAAAATCTCCGGCATCGAGTGCTTCTTGGTGGGCCTTTCTTGCTTCGTCACGACGTGCTTTACGCATTGCTATTTCGTCTGCTTTAAGTTCAGGAGCCTTGCCGTCAAAAATGAATACGGGCTTGATTCCCGCAGCTAGTAATGAAGTAGTTCGGTTAAGAAAACCCATCAAATGCGAGACTACTTTGCCGTTGCTTGACTTTAGTGGCCCACCATCACCTTCAGGAGAGCGATCACGAATTGTGGT
>DUJK01000014.1:0-1766 GCA_013329925.1 Candidatus Poseidoniaceae archaeon | reverse complement strand
AAGGGAGGACAACTCAAGGTTCTCCGGTTGCGCGAGGTCTCGAAGATTACAGCCCATATGATTGACTACCGGTCTAAGCATGTCAATATTTGCATCCGATTTGGTCAATTACCAGAATCGTCTAGTAACAACATGGCGGAGTTACTCGCATGTCTTAGAGGCTGGCATGTAGAATTAGCTACTGCAGAGATTGAGGCGTTAGCACCGCACACAAAATTTGCGGCCATAAGCCCGCGCTTGCTAGCCAGCAGTAGTCAATTAAAAACAGCAGAATTGCAACAAATCATAACTTGCTCCAGTGGAGTTCAATGCTTCTTAGATGATTATGTTAGCATTAATCTTGAACATGAGAGTGTTGAGGAGTTATTAGAAAAGGCTACTCAAATGATTCGAGATGCCAAATTCAACGGCGCTCTAGCGGTTAGGACGTTGAGAATTGATGGGCGAATAAACGATTTTTCGACCCAATCTACTGCTGGCAAAATCGGCTCAATTGCCGTGGCTGAACAATTCACTATTGATTTAGAAAATCCCGAATTTGAAATCGGTCTAATTGCTGATGGTGGGTCTAATATCGTGGCTTGTGGTTGGCTAGTTGGCAATTTTGACGATTCGATTGGCACAGCCAATAGAAGGGCTACTGAGCGGCCGTTCTTTCGCCCAATTAGTTTAGATCCTCGCTTAGCAAGACTGGCAGTAAATCTGGCATGTGGACCAATTGATGAGCAGGCTGTACTTGACCCAATGACTGGAACTGGAGGCTTTGCTGTAGAAGCAGTGATGATGGGGCGAAGATGTATTGCGGTAGACATGAATCAAGCAATGGTCGATGGAACAACGCAAAATATTGCTTGGGCATTACAGGGACAACCGGCAAAAAACGACTACTTGGTGGTAACTGGAGATGCTTGTGAATTACCTGAAACAATCGAGAATTCGTGGCACGGGCAAATATCTGGCATCGTATTAGACCCACCGTATGGCAGAAACTCTCACGGTAGTAAGAGTCATTATGATTTGATTAGTAAAACACTCCAGAGTGCCAGAGCAATAATTTCTGAGGATGCGAAATTAGTACTAATAGTGCCAATTATTCCAGACAAAAATGATACTGGCGAGATTGAATTATTGCATGGGCAGTGGGATGAATTGAATCAACTGCTCAGCGATTGTGGAACCACAATTATTGGACGGTGGAAAGAACATGTGCATGGAAGTTTATCGAGGCTCATTCTCCTCGCATCAATCGCTCCTCTAGATTGAGTAGAGTGATTGAATCCTCATCGGTTGGAGTTCCGAAATCTGAACCATAGGGGCAACCGTCATCGATTATCGCTTGATCTTCGCTGTTAAGGACAGTGGGATAGATTTGGCAGCCTTTCGGTCTTATGTCGTAAACAGAACAAATCCCCTCAGCAAATTTTTCCGCTGAATCTGTGAGTAGAAACATACAGGCTTTGGTTTGGTCATTATTCATCAGCGTCAAGATACCTTTGTTGCTCCAGGTAAAGTCTTCAACTTTCATTCCGGTACGGCGAGATAGCCGTGATGCTTCTGACTTAGTCAGTGGCATGGTCGTTTCTCGACAACACGCCGAACAGGACCGCTTTATGCATGGTAGTCTGCGGGCCATGTGCCGATTAATCACAAACCATTATTCAATGAAGGGGTCAAATCCTTGGAAATAAGTCAATTTGTCTTGTTGAACATACTTCTTCAAGAAGGGGTTGCCTGTCGCAGGTATACGGGCGATTAGGGTAGTCTGG
>DUJK01000059.1 GCA_013329925.1 Candidatus Poseidoniaceae archaeon | reverse complement strand
CTATGCCAGGCGACATGACGTGGATGAAACAGCGATATGAGGAACTATCTAAACAATCTTTGTTGTGGGAACCACCAACTTTGGAAAGTCCTAACCAACCGAGATGCTCGATGAATGGTAAGCCAACAATAATGCTTTCAGCGAATAATTATTTGAATCTTACAACTCATCCAAAAGTAGTCAAAGCGATGGTTGATGCGACTACAAAATATGGTGCAGGTAGCGGTAGTGTCAGGGCTATTGCTGGTACTATGGACATTCACATAGCAGCAGAGGAAAAAGTTGCAGAATTTAAGAAGGTTGAAGCAGCGTTAATCTATTCTGCAGGATATACTGTGAATGTCGGATTGATTCCAACTTTAGTTACGGGCAAAGATGATGTGATAATAAGTGATGAACTAAACCATGGTTCAATTATTGATGGAGTTAGGTTAACTAAAGCCAGTAGGGCAGTATACGCACACAATGATATGAGTGAATTAGAAGCAGTACTAATTAGTAATGAAGACGCAAAGCGAAAACTGATCATCACAGATGGAGTATTTTCCATGGATGGTGACATTGCGCCTCTTGATGAAATTGATAAATTGGCCAAAGAGTATGGGGCAATGGTATATGTCGACGATTGTCATGGTGAGGGTGTTCTTGGCGAAACTGGCGCTGGTATAGTTGACCATTTTGGATTACAAGGTAGTATAGATTTTGAAACAGGTTCTTTTTCCAAAGCCTTGGGTGTTCAAGGAGGGATACTCGCTGGAACAGAGATGACTAGGACTCACGCACTTAATCATTCGAGGTCTTGGTTGTTGTCAGGTTCTCAGCCGCCAGGTGTTGCTGCGGCGCAAAAAGCGGCGATTGAAGTACTGATGGAAGAGCCAGAACATCATCAAAAACTATGGGCTAATACCAATTATTTCCGCAAGGAATTACAGAGTTTAGGATTTGATACCGGCGTATCAACTACACCAATAATTCCCGTAATGTGTGGTGAATCAAGAGTGGCCAAAGATTTCACTGTTGAGCTTGGTAAACAAGGGGTTATGGCAGGTGCTATTGTATTTCCAATGGTTGCTCGAGATAAAGCGAGAATTCGAACTCAGATGTCTGCTGGCCTTTCCAAGGACGACCTTGATGAAGTATTAGCAATCTTTGAGCGAGTCGGTCCAAAAATGGGTTTGATTTGAGTTATTCTTCGGATTTTGAAAAATCATCAACTACTGAATTAATCTCGCTATCATTACTTATTGCAACTTCATGACCTTTTGATTCATCACGAATATCTAACATGTCATCAAACGGATTTCTGCCATCATCAATCATGCATAGTAGCCTCCATCTTGGTGCCCAAGAAAGATGCACATACAATGGACCTGGAAGCAAAATCAGGAGCCAAGAAATATAGGCATTTATTGATAAGATATCAGTTCTGTCTATTGATAATAAGGCAAGACCGATGAATGGCATTGGATAGAGAATAATTCTTGGAGGAGCCATCGGGAGTCTGCCAAAAATTGTGTTGATAACTGTAGAACATAAGCCTAAGAAAAAACAGGCGACCATCAATAATGCACAATGTAGCGCCCAGTCGCTGGCCCATCCATAGTAATCATCTGTGGCGAATCGATATGGCAGTATTAATGCAAGAGCAACCAATAAGCCATAAAATCCACCAATATTAGAGGGATGTGAGATCCACAACGGAAGTTTTGCAAACAACTTTGACAAAGATGTTCCAAACAAAGTTTCCTGCTGATTTTCAGATAGTGAACCAATTACAGCATTCCAATTTACGGATTTTGACACATTTAGGCCTGTTCGGTGGGGTTTTTGAATTAACAGGGTAGGTATGATTTGTTGATTATTCTTTATTGACAAATTTAGCCAGCGGGCCCTCTACATCCAATTCTTCTTCATCAAGCCATTCGCGTTCTAGCAATCCATAATCCAGCGCTTCGCGTTCTCGAGCTCCCTCAATAGGATCTGCCTTTCCATTAACCACGTCCCTGAGAGCAAGTGCTTGGTTAATGATAATGACTTGTTTGGATAATCTAGTTTTATTTGTTGAATCACTAAAATGGCCTAAGGTGGTATAATCTTCATGGTCTTCGACCAGATTGAATCCTTTTACTAATTCATCCTCAACCAGTCGCACTCTGTGCTCACCAATATCAATCCAATCACCGCTGGATAATTTAACTGAAACAATGGCCTTTCCAATCGGCTCCTCATCGACAAATGGGTGATTGATATTCACTCCAAGTGGGGTCGCGATTACCGCGGCCAAATCTGGAGTAAAGACAAGTTGAATGGAAGCTCCAATTATTATTGAAAGTAGTATTACCAAAACAGGTAAGTTGTAAAAAGCAGTCAATAATATTGGTAATATCACCGATAAGAAAGTAATTATTCTTACACCCAGCAATTTCTTTCGATAAGGTGAACACAAGGCTAAATCAGCAAACTCAATAATTCCTTTTGGAACACTCACAGTTGTGCCTCATAGACTCTTAGGAAACGTATTCTCAATAAGGGTTTGTTATTTATGTGGGGATAACCATCAATCTCTCAAATCGACATCTTTTGCTGAATTCTTCCGCATCTTTCAATAACACTTAGACAAGGCTTAATCCCAAGGGGTGATAATTTTGGTTGAATTGCCGCAAGGTGTAGTCATTGAAGTACGGCGCGGCGGGCATGATGCACTCGCGAAACTTGCCGGTGATATGTCTACGCTTGGAATCTCAGGGTATATCAGAATTGAGCGCCGGCCAAAAGGTATCATTCCCCGTGTCAGCCAAGTAATAATTCAAGACTCAGTGCCTCGCATTGCCCTTCATGAAGCAGATCTATTGTTGACAGGTTTGGAAGCCTTGATGGAGATAGAAAAAGATTCTACTGCACTTGATGCATTGGTATCTTTGGTAGAGTTACCCGTTGATGAGTTAATAAAAATAGTCAATTTATATCCGGATGCAACTATTCAGCAGGAACAAGAAACTAGTTCCAACAATAATGATGACTGGTGGAATTATGTTAGATTAAACACCAGTAGTTGGCGACGAGAAGAGAGGCTACCAGGTCAAGAAGTGTCTATCGAGGCACCAGAATACATACAACAACTTACTAAAGCTAAATTAGAAAACTTTAGTGCTGGTGAAAGAGTTCTAAATTATGGAGATGTGTTGATTGTTGATGATAGTGACTCTCACGCAATAATTGAACTAGCCAGTATATTAGCGGGCTATGGTCGGCCGTTATTGGTACTCTCAAGACACGATAATGAAATTTTATTGAAAAATTATTCACTGCCAAAAGAATCTTGTCACAGAGTTTCCATGCTAGCAGATGAATCGCCTGTCGATTTAATTGAGCGTTTACAACAAAAAGTGGCTAACTTTTTGTGGGCAAATAAGCAAGCAGTAGTCATTATTTCAGGATTTGAATACTTGTTGAGTATAACGGATCTCAAAAGTTCAATTGGAATGATTAGTAGTATAGTTGATGAAATAAGAAAGGGTGACCATTTGATGTTGGCTAATTGTGACTTAGAGATTTTTGACAATTTAGAGAGACACCGTTTCTTGAAGGAATTTGATTTAATCACGTTAGTATTTTTGGAAGCATTAATTATTGATTCTGAAAGCTTAATTGACCACCCGATTTGTATTGAGTTATCAGATGAAGAATTATCTTGGATTGAACAACAAATCTCCTTTGCAACCTCTAATGATCCTCAAGTCCTAAACGAAGGAGTAGTTTCAGGTGGTGCTTCTGACTTGGTGGATGAAGACGTCTTAGAGGTCAAAGGGAAATTAGCAGAAATGGTTGATGATTGGTCAGGGCAAGCGGTTGAAGAAATACCTAATTTGCCTTCACCAGAATCTATTTCCACGGGTTATGACTTGATTGAAGAAAACTTTGACCAAGCATTTTCTGCTACAGAGCAAGTCTACAATGAAATTGAAGTTGCCTCTCAAAATGATACTATTGTTCCGGTAGCACAACTGGACATAGTTGAACAACAATCACGATCCTCTAGTCCTCAAATTAAAGGTCCAAGGAAAGCCATTAGAATAAAACGAGCCAGGAAAAAAATTACTGCTACAAGACCCAGTAGTTCGTATAAGCAATCGATTGCAGCAGCCGCAAAATCACAAGTTAATTTACCTAAGTTCGCTCAAATGTCGGCTGCCAAGTCAAATCGAGGAGCAGTTAATATCGATCTTGATGCCCGATCTAGTAGAATTTCCTCAGCTCTAGAAAATATGCTGAAAAATCCAATTAGGGCTAAATCTAGAGAACTGTCACAAGCACTGAATCAAAAGTCCACAAAAACCAATCACAACCTTCCGGATATTGAAGGTAAATCTAGCATAAATGTTCCATTAAAATCAACCGGCAACTCAATTGTTCATCCAGCCTCAAAAATCGCTCAATCAAACAATAACCGACATTCTAGAGAATCTGCTACAAGAGTTCAAAATAAACTTGATGTTGATCGCAATTACCAAAAATGGGCAACTGAATATAAGCGAACAAGTGAGTTTTCGGACGGGGTTGATGATTATGAAATTGGGGGTGAAGATTAATGTCAAAACCAACAAAGTTATTGTTAGCCCTTAAGAATGCTAAAAAGCATCTTGAAATAACTACTAATCAGGGCACCAGCAATAATCAAACCACACAATCAGAACTAACAACTCAGCCTAAATCTAAGTTAAACAGATTGACAGGTGGAACATACTCTTCGCCAACTAAACGGCCATCTCTTCTTTCTAGAGTGGGTGTGGCAAATCGTCCAACATATGACTTAATTGCTGATGGGATACTAGGTAAAAATCAAGATTATCGGCCTAAATTATCATTAAACAAGACCGGAGGTGAAGTATCTGGTTTAGTCGCTGAGCGATTGAAAAATCTAAGAGAGCGCACATTGAGTAAAATCTCCAATGATACAAGTATCGCAGAATCATCATTCTTTGGTTTTGAATCAGATGGCACTCCTATTTGGAGTAGTGTTGTGTCAGGTCAAAGAGATATTGAAGAGGGTTTACATCACCAAATCAAGCAAAATAAAGCCAACCTAGCTCATCATAGTATACATCTGCCAATAATTGTTGATTGGCCAAAAACCCTAGAATATAGTAGCCATCATACTTACAAAACTTGGTCTGTCACAACAGAGAATAGAAGAGCGACTCAATTGAGTGAGAGAGTGATTGACTCACCACAAGAATCTCTAAACCCGTTAATCTTAATCGGCGAATCCCAAACAGGTAAGTCCCATCTAATTCATGCTATTGGTCAAGCAGTTTTACTCCGCAACGATGGACCTGTTTACTTCATTAGAGGTGATGATTTAAGTGAGATTTTGGCGGTTGAAAACACTTGGTCGGATGTATTTGACAATTGTGTTATGTTATTAATTGACGATATTGATTTAATTTTATCCGACCAAGAAGTGGCTAATCATGTTGGCAGAATGTTGGATTATGCTCTAAATATGAAAGTGCATGTTGTTGTTACCGCTAGAAGTTCTCCTGAAGATTGGCCCGCTTCTTCTCTGTGGGATATACTAAGAGGCGGGGTTAGAAGTATACTCGGTCGTGTTGGTGCCGGAAGTTTGATGCTTTATGCTAGGAAGTTATCAAATGAAAGAAATCTAATGCTTTCAGATGAACAATTAGCGTTAATCGTGACAGATGGCGACATCAGTTGGCGGGGAACTAGGAGTGGTATCGACAAGATTGAAGCAGCCATTGATAGCGGCGAAAAATTACTAGATACTGTCGATGTCTACAAATTGTTAAACGATATTCATTCAGATGATGAAGACTACTTAGAACAATCAAAATCTGAAAGTGTTGAGGATATTGCTAATCGTTTGATTACTTCAGTAATCGATGTAGTCTATAGTGATGAGGAACTGGGCGGTATTGAAATCACTACCACATTGCCAGAACTTTCTAATGATTATACTCCACCTGAAATTGACATTGAATCATTTATTGGCAATCAAACTGATTTAGTTGAGGCTCACATCAAGAAAACCCTTGACGACTTAACTCCCGAAGCACCTTCAGTAATAGATGTTAATGACCGGGATAAGCATTTAGTGGCAAAGATGACACGTATAGTTAAGCAAGATCACGCCAAAGCGGCAGAAATTTTGACTGAACTTGACATGGGTATTGATCAAAGATTTGCCAATTCTGATGGCGAGATAAATCAAAACACTGGGCGTCTTATTGAGTTGGAATCAATGCTATTGAATCTCGCAAATAGAACATCAGATGCTTCATTAGAAGGATTAATTGATATTGCAGATGAATTAAGAGAACTTGAGAATCAGTTAGTTTCATTAGATCCTGAACGTGGACCACTGCCAGAATTCGTGGAGGATGAATTAGACTCATACACCCCTAGCGAGGAATGGAATATCGATTCTTCAAAAGTCACTGCAGAATCTTTAATTGACAATGAATCAATAACTCTTAATCCAATTGATGGAGTACTCGAGCCACATCCCGAAGGCTCAGTTAAAACTTCTATCATTACTCCGGTAGGGATAGTTATGGATGGGGAAGAAGAATGAAACACCCATGGTGGATGAAAGGAGTCCCCTTCACTTGTCAATCTGGTTGTGGTAAGTGTTGTGATGAGCCTGACGGAATTGTTTATCTTTCAATGCACGATGCAAAAAGAATTTCTGGACGACTGGGGATGGAAGTTACTGAATGGTTATCGAGGGATTGTCGTAAAACATTAGACGGAAGATATGTTCTAAAAAGTCGAGAATCCGATGGCATTTGTATTTACTTAAACGAGGAAAAACAATGCAATATTTATGCGATTAGACCTCAACAGTGCGCCGCTTATCCTTGGTGGAGCGAAAATTTAGCCACAGAACGCTCATGGGAGAGAACTAAGCAAGAATGTCCTGGTTTGACGGCAGAAGATGCGATTATAATCGACGGAAGTAGTATTCGAATCCACGTATTAGCCGATCGTCAATCTTCGAAAGGTTTCAGAGAGTGGGTTGATTAACCACGGTTGTCAAATAGGCAATTTGATTAATAAATAGGCCGTCTTTATACCATAGTTATTTCTCGCAAGCATAAGTGGGACTCATGGATGGTGAAGAAGTTCTTTGTGAAGTGACTGAAAATCACCTAAACACTGGGCTAAGAGGTATTCCTGTTGGTACTTGTCGAACTTCTTTCGTCACTCCTACCGAGGGTGTTCACTATTGTGGCTACCCAATAAAAGAACTAGTTGATTTTAGTCCTGAAGACATAATCTATCTATTATTCAATAAGGAATTACCGACACCTGCCCAATCATCTGCGTTCAAAGCAGACTTAGCTGCTAGAGGGCATGTTCCTGCCGGACTGGCAAATGTCTTGCAGACATTACCAACAGATGGCCACCCAATGGACTGGCTTTCAGTTGGTATTCACACTCTTGGTATGTTTGAAACTACTGAAAATTGGCGAGAAGATGCTTTGAATCTAATAGCTCGAATGCCTAGATTGATGGGTTTGATTTTCCGATATCGCGAGGGTCGAGGTGCAGATATTGCTGATGATGATACCACTAAGTCTCTAGTTGAAAGATTCGTCGACACAGTCGGTGTTGATGAACATTTGAGAGCTAAGATGGAGCGTGTAGTATCAACCTATCTGGTTCTGCATATGGATCACGGAGGCGGTAACCTTTCGACATTTACTGGTAAATCAATCGCGTCTGGAAAAGCCACTGTTTACTCTGCTATTGCCGGAGCAATGAACGCTCTATCAGGGCCACTTCACGGGCGTGCAAACCAATCATGCCTAGAATTTGTCCTTAAAGTCGGCACCAGCGATGAAGCTGAAGTGGAACACTTTGTTCGTAATGAACTAAAAGAAGGTCGCCCAATATTTGGATTTGGCCATGCTGTGCTAAGTGTGGAAGACCCTAGGGCTACTGCTCAATTTGCCATAGGTGAAGAGATATGTCCAGATGATGAGAATTTCAAAATAATCAGGACTTTGAGAAAGGTCGCACCAATGGTGTTATCGGAAAATAAGAAGATTCGTAACCCTAATGCTAATGTTGATATCGCTAGCGGCGCCTTACTTTACCACGTTGGTTTGACAGACCCAACCTACTATACCACCTTTTTCGGCTGGGCTAGAGTTGCTGGTATTGGTGCTCAGATCGTTGATGAGCGAACAGTGTTAAGATCGGGCAGGGGAGTGCCAATTTATCGTCCAAAATACTTCGCTGAAGGTCAAGAACTTCGTCACATTGAGTGATGGTTATTGTATCACTGGCCGAGCAGTCTTGCCTGAACCCCTATGGCCGATTAGTCTAACGCTTTGCCATGGTGGTGAATGTGAAGATTTGTCGACCAATTTATCAACATCTACATCCCAATTCCACTTGGATTTCCACATTTTTATCAACTCTCGCTTTCTGCTTGTGGAACACTCAATCCAAGGGCTTACTTCTTCTTCCAATTGTTTGATGACATCCTTATGAGTGGCATAATCTGCGTTTTCAATTAATTTTATTTGGCTAGCATCTAATGGTTTTGTTGCCGGTTTTTGCCACCTAGCACCTTTACCATTCTGATACCAGGTATAACTGGGATCTAAATTATCTGTTAACCCAGTTATTCCAGAGTTGAGTAGCCGATATTCGTACTTTTCATTGGCTGGCCAAACATATACTGGGATACCCTTTTGACATCCCCTAAAATGATTTAATTTCCTACCGCTAAGTCCAACGC